>CAYPJN010000166.1:0-6265 GCA_964411055.1 uncultured Lentisphaerales bacterium
GGCGCGTGATCACCTTGAGCCCGTCGGAATCGCGGGGCAGGCGGATCGGTCCGCGCCCGTCGTCGACAACCAGCTCCTCAAACTGCTTGGCCAGTCCCGCCGTGGGCAGTCCGCCGATCTCCAGCTCACGCAGCGCCTCGCGCGCGGCGCGCAGTTGCGTGATGCCGCCGTCGACCAGCAGCAGGTCCGGCAGTGGCAGCTCCTCGCGTACCAGCCGGCTGTAGCGCCGGCGCACTGCCTCGGCGATCATGCGCGGATCGTCGGATCCCTCGACTTCGCGGATCCGGAAATGCCGGTAGCGGCGCCGGTCGGGAACCCCGTCGACGGCGCAGACCAGGCTGGCGACCGGCAGCACGCCGGAGGTGTTGGAGATGTCGAAACACTCGATGACGGCCGGCGGCCGCTCCAGGCCCAGGGCGGCCTGGAGCTGACGCAGTCCGTTGGCGGCATCTGCCCGGTGCATGGCGGGCGTAGCCAACGGGCCGCGTGCCCGCTGCCGCGCCATCTCGCGGAGTCCCATCCAGATGTCCCGCAGGCGGGCGGCCTGCTCGAAGTCGAGCGCCGCGGCTGCCGCCGCCATCTGCGCGCGCAGATCCTCCAGAAAAGCCGGACGCTCACCCTGCAGCACGGCGCAGGCCTCGGCCACGCGCGCCCGGTACTCTTCCGCTCCGATGCGGCCGGCGCAGGGCGCCGAACAGGTGCGGATGAGGTCGTCGTGGCAGTGCCGGTAGGTATCGGCGTCGGGACGGATCGGCGTGCAGCGGCGCAGGCCGAAGGTCTGCTCCAGGAAATCGATGACCGGCCGGACGAAGCGGGCGCCGGAGGCGAAGGGGCCGAAGTAGGTTGCGCCATCGTCGCGCAGGATGCGGCAGGTGGCCAGGCGCGGCAGCGGCTCGCGCAGGTCGCAGCGGATCGCGAGGAAGCGCTTGTCGTCGCGCAGCAGGATGTTGTAGCGCGGCTGGTGCTGCTTGATCAGCTCGTTCTCGGTGAGCAGCGCCTGGTCCTCGCTGCGGGTCACGATCCAGTCGAGGTCGTGGACGCTGTTGACCAGGCCGCGCAGCTTGGGATCGGCCTGGCGCAGGGTGGCGGGGCGGAAGTAGCTCTGCACGCGGCGGCGGAGCGACAGGGCCTTGCCGATGTAGATTATGCGTCCGGTCCGGTCGCGCATGAGGTAGCAGCCCGGTTTCTCGGGCAGCGCCTTGAGCTTCTCGCGGAGCGCATCGTTCATGCCCCGCTCCCCGGCTGGCGCCACCACGCCAGAAACTCGATGTTGCCCTCGGGGCCCCGGAGCGGGGAGGGGACGACGCCGAGCCACGCGAGGCGGGCCTCGCGCGTGCCGAACGCCCGGATCGCCTCGACGACGGCCGCATGCACGGCCGGATCGCGAACCACCCCCCGCGGCGCCTGGTCGCGGCCGGCCTCGAACTGCGGCTTGATCAGCGTGACGATCTCGCCGCCCGCCGGCAGCAGGGCCGCCAGCGGCGGCAGGATCAGCCGCAGCGAGATGAATGAGACGTCGACTGTCGCGAAGCGCGGCGCGAAGGGCAGATCCTCCAGGCGGAGGTTGCGCGCGTTGTAATGCTCGATGACCCGCACCCGGGGATCCGCCGCCAGGTGCGGGTGGATCTGCCCGTGTCCGACATCGAGCGCGATGACCCGCGCTGCGCCGTGCTGGAGCAGGCAGTCGGTGAAGCCGCCGGTCGAGGCGCCCACATCGAGGCAGTCGAGTCCGTCGACCGTCAAATGGAATGCCGCGAAGGCCCCCTCCAGTTTCTCGCCGCCGCGGCCGACGAAGCGCGGCCGCGCCGCCAGCGTGACGATGGCCGTCTCGGGAATCGCGTGTCCGGCCTTGGTGGCCGGGTGTCCATCGACAGAAATCTCGCCGGCCAGGATGAGCCGCTGGGCGCGCTCGCGGCTTTCGGCGAGGCCTCGCGCCACGACAAGCTGGTCGAGGCGCAGGCGCTTCATGACGGCCCTGCGGGACATACCCGGCGGATCCGTTCCGCGATGGTCTCCGCCGTCAGGCCATGCCGGGCGCGGAGCGTGGCGGTCGTGCCCTGGCCGATGATTTCATCGGGCCAGCCGCAGGCCAGTACCGGGACGGCGAAGCCTTGGGCGGCCAGCGTCTCTTGCAGCGCGGAGCCGAATCCGCCCGCGACCGCGCCGTTCTCCAGTGTCACGAAGAGCCGCGTGCCGGGGGCTTGTTCGCGTAGGAGCGCGGCATCGAGCGGCTTGATGAAGCGCGGGTCGACGATCCCCGGTTCCAGCGATGTGCCCGCCAGGGCGCCGGCGACCGCGTCGGCGAGCGGCAGCATGTCGCCCAGCGCCCAGATCCAGACGGCGTCCCGCGGCCGTCCCGGCTCGCGCAACACCTCCGCGCGTCCGCGTTCCAGGGGTGCGGGCGCGGCGGACGGATCGGCGTCGGGCCCGGGGTCGCGCGGATAGCGGATGGCGACCGGTCCCGCGTGGGCGAGGGCCGTGACCAGCATGCGCGCCAGCATGGCGTTGTCGCGCGGCTGCATGATCGTGATATTCGGCAGGCAGCGCAGCAGCGGGATGTCGTAGAGGCCGTGGTGCGTGGGGCCGTCGGCGCCGACCACGCCGGCCCGGTCCAGGCAGAAGAGCACGGGCAGGTTCTGCAGGCAGACGTCGTGGAAGACGTGGTCCACGCTGCGCTGCAGGAAGGTGGAGTAGATGGCCACGACCGGGCGCAGGCCGCCGGCGGCCTGGCCCGCGGCGAAGGTCACGGCATGGCCCTCGCAGATGCCGACGTCGAAGAAGCGGTCGGGATGCTCCTGGGCGAAGCGGTCGAGTCCCGTGCCGCTCCGCATGGCGGCGGTGATGGCGACGATCCGCGGATCCGCGCGCGCGAGTTCCGTCAGCCTGGCGCCAAAGGCCTCGGAGTAGCCGCGGCGTGCGGGAGCGCCATTGCCCGTGGCGGCATCGAAGGGGGCGACGCCGTGCCACGACTCGGGCTCCTGTTCGGCGGGGGCGTAGCCGCGTCCCTTCTGTGTCGCGACGTGCAGGACGATCGGACGGTCGTAGTCCTTGGCGACCTGCAGGGCGTCGAGCAGCGCCGGGAGGTTGTGGCCGTCGATCGGGCCGACGTAGCGCAGGCCCAGTTCCTCGAAGAACGCGTTGCGGACGAAGACGCTCTTGACCGTCGTCTCGAGGCGGTGGTAGGCGTTGCGCAGGAAGGTCAGGTGCAGCCGGTGCGCCGTCTGCTCGATGCGGTGCTTGACCCGGTTGTAGGGATGGCTGGCGAGGAGGCGGCCGAGATGGCGCGAGAGGGCGCCAACGCTGCCGGAGATCGACATCTCGTTGTCGTTGAGGATCAGGATGAAGCGGCGGGTGGTGGAGGCCACGTTGTTGAGCGCCTCGAGCGAGATGCCGTTGCAGAGGGCGGCGTCGCCGACCACGGCGACCACGTGCTCCGTGCCCTGGCGCTGGTCGCGGGCGACCGCGAAGCCGAGGGCGGCGGAGATCGCCGTGCCGGCATGGCCGGCATCGAAGGAGTCGCAGGGCGACTCGTCATGCTTCAGGAAGCCCGAGAGTCCGTCGGGCTGGCGCAGCGTGGCGAAGCGGTCGCGCCGCCCCGTGAGCAGTTTCCAGGCGTAGGTCTGGTGGCTGACGTCCCAGAGGATCTTGTCGGCCGGCGGCGAGAAGTGGTGAAGGAGGGCGATGGTCAGCTCGACGACGCCCAGGTTGGAGGCCAGATGGCCACCGTTGCGGCTGACGGTTCCGATGATCCGGGCGCGGATATCCTCGGCCAGCACCGGGTAGAGCGTCGGAGAGAGTTGTCGCACATCCGCGGGCGAATCGACTTGTTCCATCAGCGAGTCCATGTGCATCCACCATGCCGCGCTACAGGACAAAGTGTACCAGCCGCAGTATGTCCATGAAGTCCCGGCTGTCGTACTGCAGGGTCTTGCCGTCGATCTGCCGCGCGCCCGGATACGAGCTCTTGTCGAGCGCCACGCCGTGCTCGCGGTAGCGGATGCGGATCGAGAAGGCCTCGGGGAGCGCGATGGCGCATTTACGGAAATCGCCTTCCAGCGCCTTCCTCGCCGCGGACTCGATGCGCGTGGCCGCCAGATCGGGATGCAGGGAGAGCGTCGCGTCTCCCGCGCAGGTTTTGGTGGCCACGGTCACGATGCCCGGAATCTTGCGCCGGGCGAAGTCGCAGAGCCCCTGGTCGCCGGCCACCAGCGCCAGAGGCACCTTGAGCGTGGCTGCCGCATAGGCGTAGTACAGGAACTCGCTCATCGGCTCGTCGTTCAGCAGGATGCGCTCGGTGGCGCGGGTGAAGGTGTGGCTCAGGGGGTTGGTGGTCTCCCCGGCCGCGCTGTGGTACCCGACCATCATCAGGGCGTCGAAGGCCTCGTGCTGCAGACCTGTGATCATGGGGAACAGGTCGCCGCTGCTGCCGCGGAGCAGGCGCGCCTCGCGCGGAAGCAGCCGGTGGATCAGGTTGCGGGTCGAGCCGTGCGCGTCGCGCACCAGCAGGTCTACGGCCCCGGCCGACACCGCGCCGCGGCAGGCGGCGGCGGCTTCCAGGGTCATGAGCTCGCGGGCGGCGGCGTAATCGGGATGCGCGGACGAGCACTCCTCCCAGTGGGAAATGCCCGCGCATCCCTCCATGTCGCATGTAACATAGATCTTCATCGCGCCAAGCGTGCCAGAACCGGCCGGTAAACGCAACGGATTTCGTCGGCGACGACCAAGGTGCGCGTTGCGTCAAAATGGATGTCACCGAAAGCGGCGAGAGAGGAAGAGGGAGAAGATAGGGGTTGCGTCAGAATTATGGCACCGAAACAATGGAGCCATGACGATGAGCCAATCAGCAACACGGGAATACACGATGAAGATGCAGGAACGGTACCGGGCAATGCGGACGAAGCGCGCTCGGGGACGGATTTTGGATGATTACTGTGGGACGACAGGGTTGAGCCGCAAGCACGCGATCCGTGTACTCAGAGGGGGATGTGCGCGGCCGGGCCGAACGGGGCGCAAGTCCGTGTATTCGGGGTCACGGGAGGCGTTAATGGGCATCTGGGTGTTGTTCGACAGGCCTTGCTCGAAGCTATTGCATCCGGTGATGGACAGCCGGGTGGCGGCTTTTGAGAACCTACGGGGGCCTTTGAAGGATGAGATTCGGGCGCAACTACTGGGCATGAGTCCGTCGACCATGGATCGGCTGTTGAAGCGTTACCGATCACGTCGGCCGGCCTGGCGGGGCGGGCACGGCCCCATGGCGGCGATGAAGCGGGAGATTCCCCTGCGGGAGGGCCGCTGGGATAATCGGGGTGCGGGGTTGATGGAAGCCGATACGGTGGCACATTGCGGCGGGAACATGGCCGGAAGTTTTGCTTACACGCTGCTGATGACGGACAGCCGGACACAATGGACAGAAATGCGGAGTGTTTGGAACCGGGGCGGGTTCGCGACCCAGCAGGCCTTGGCACGTGCCGAGGCGGCCCTGCCGTTCGACCTGCATGGCATTCACACCGACAACGGTCCGGAATTCCTCAACGGCCATGTCGTACGCCATTTCCACGAACGGGCGACGCCGCAGACCCGTTCAAGACCCTACCACAAGAACGACAATCCACGTGCCGAGCAAAAGAATGGAGCCCATGTGCGCACCCTCCTGGGATACGACCGGTTCGACAAGCCCGATAGCGTGGCCCTTCTCGACGAGATCCTCACCCTGTATTCACGCTGGTGCAACCTGTTCAGGCCTTGTATGCGCCTCCTGGCCAAGGAGCGGATCGGCCACCAGTATCGAAAACACTATGATCACCCGGCCACACCTGCCCAGCGGGTCTTGGCGGACCCAAGCGTGCCGGAGGCAAGGAAACTGGCCTTGAAAAAACAACTGGCCGAGAACGACTGCCTGGAACTCAAGCTGAAAATCAATCGAAAAATGAACAGCTTCTTGCGCGAATATGTGGCCGTCGAGCCCGCCGCGGGCGGCTCCCCCCCTTCGGCCCTGCGGGCCGCCCCTTCGGGGACAGGGGGTGAACCGCCCGCGGCGCCAGCCATCCCACTGCGCCGGACGGCGCGCCAAGCGCGCCCCCGGCAACTCACCCCTTTGCCAACCCACAACCCTTCGGTGATGGACTTCTGACGCAACCCCTCCCTCATCTCCTCTCACCTTTCGGTGACGTTTTCATTTGACGCAACGGGCAGGGGGCAGGGGGCAGGGTTCAGGGTTCAGGGTTCAGGGCAGGGTGCAGGGGGCAGGGGAATTTCACCGGGTCAC
>CAYPJN010000167.1:0-6243 GCA_964411055.1 uncultured Lentisphaerales bacterium
AAGCGGCCCGCATCTTCGCATATCCCGCCGCCGCCTGTGAAGCAAAAATACCGGGCTTGAAACACCATGCGGCGACCTGCTACCCTCTCCCGCGCGCTGGTCGCGCAGACGGCACCCGCCGCTGCCACGCCGGCGAAGGACAGTCAGGATGGACATGAATATTTCGATGTGGTCCTCGTTCTTCATCGAGGACGAGCCGGAAGCGATGCTTGTCAAACTCGTTGCCTGCGGCTACCGGCACACGGAGCTCTCATTCGAGCACGGGCAGGCCCTGCTGAAGCGCCCCGGCCCCGTCGCCCGCACGGCCGCGGAGTTCGCCGCCCGTGCCGCGGATCTCGGCATCGTCATGCCGCAGGCGCACCTCTCCTTCGGCTACAATCCGCTGGCCGTCGATCCGGCGCGGCGCGCGGCCGATCTCGACAGCCTCAAGCGCGAGATCGAGCTCTACATAGGGCTGGGCGTCAAGGCAGCCGTCCTGCATGTCGGCGGGCCATTGGCCGCCAAGGAAGGCTGGTCGGCGGCGCAGATCGACGATGTGCGTACCGCCAGCCTTCAGACGCTCTGCGACGCGACGGCGGGCTCGGACATGCGACTGGCGCTGGAGAATCTGCGCACGGACCTTAAAGACGCATCGGAACTACTGCGCGCGATACGTCTGGCGGACCGCCGGCAGCAGATCGGCATCTGTCTCGACACGGGACACCTCAACCTGACGGGCGGCGATCCCGCGGAGTTCGTCCGTACGGCGGGCGACAGCCTGATCGCCCTGCACATTGCCGATAACCTGGGCACGAACGACGACCATCTCTTTCCCTTTGCGGGCCGGATTACATGGGCGCCGTTTCTCGAGACGCTGCGCGCGTCGGCCTACACGGGCCTCTTCAACTTCGAGGTGCCCGGCGAGCGCATCCTCGAGAAACCCTTCCCGGCCAAGAACGCCATCCTGATGCACAAGGCGCGCTTCGGATGCACGCTGGGACGGCTCATGCTGGCCGCGGATTGAAGCGCGCCCGGCAGCCGGCGGAGAAAGTCGGCGGCGGCTGGCACGGGCTTTGCTTTGTGTCGGGGATCAACCTCCGCCTGAAGTGAAGACTACCGACGAACACCCGCCGCCCGACGCGTGCGACCCGCTCGCTCTGGCGCATGCGCATCCCGAATGGAGCGCCAAGTCTCCCGTAACGCGGGGACAGCGCGATGCCGTCCTGCTGCTGGCGGCAATGGTCGTGCTCGGCCTGCTGGCCGCCCCGCTCGCGACCGGGCGCCTGCTGATCCTGCTCAGCACGCTCTTCTACCTGGCGGCGACGCTATACAAGATCGGCCTGGTGCGCGCAGCCGCGTACCCCGGCGCCTTATTCCGCTTCGGCCGTGAAAGGCTCGAGGCCGGGGCGCCCCGCGCGTGGCCGGTCTACTCGATTCTCGTCCCCATGTACAAGGAGCCGGAGACCATTCCGCAGATGGTCGCCGGTCTCAAGGCCCTCGACTACCCGCCGGAGCAGCTAGACATCCAGCTCCTGCTGGAGGCCGACGACACCCAGACCCTGGCGGCCGCGCGCGCGCAGACGCTGCCGCCGCAGTTCCGCATCACCGAGATCCCGCCCTCCTTTCCCCGCACCAAACCCAAGGCCTGCAACATCGGACTGGCCCGCGCCCGCGGTGAATACCTGGTCATCTATGACGCCGAGGACCGTCCCGAGCCCGACCAGCTCAAGAAGGCTGTGCTGGCCTTCGAAAACTCGCCAACCAATGTCGCCTGCATCCAGTCGTGCCTGAACTACTACAACCCGCGCTTCAACCTGCTGACGCGCTGGTTCGCCGCCGAGTATTCGGCCTGGTTCGACCTATGCCTGCCGGGGCTGGCGGCCCTGCGCACGGTGATTCCTTTGGGCGGGACCTCCAACCATTTCAACACGCAGGTACTCCAGAAACTGCTCGGATGGGACGCATACAACGTAACCGAGGACTGCGACCTCGGCGTGCGGCTGGCGCGCGCGGGCTACGAGACGCGCATGGTCGCGACCACCACCTGGGAGGAGGCCTGCTGCGACCCGCGCTTCTGGATCCGGCAGCGCACGCGCTGGCAGAAGGGCTACATCCAGACCTACCTGGTGCACATGCGCCGTCCGCTCACGCTACTGCGCGAGCTCGGCATGCGCAACTTCCTGCACTTCAACCTGCTGGTCGGCGGCTCGATCTTCTCGTCGCTGATCAACCCCTTCTTCTGGCTCATGGCCGTGGTCTGGTTCGTTTTCCGTCCGGCGGGCGTCGAGGCCCTCTTCCCCGGTTGGGTCTTCGCCATGAGCGCCTTCTGCCTCTTCGCCGGCAACTTCATCTTCGTCTACATCAACCTCCTCGGCTGCTACCGCCGCAACTACGACAGTCTCATGTGGGCCAATCTGCTGACCCCGTTCTACTGGGCGATGATGAGCATCAGCGGTTGGCGCGCCTTTCTGCAATTCTTCTCCAATCCCTTCCACTGGGAAAAGACCCGGCATGGCCTATCTACGAAATAAGCTCGCGGAGTGGATTCCCGCCCTGCTCGCGGCCATGCTTTTCGCCGCGCTGCTCGCGCCCCGCCGCGCGGCCATCCCCGTGCAGACATGGACCTACGAGGGCATCTGCCGCGAGTTGGTCGCCGGCACCACTGAGGGCCGCCAGGCTCTGGTCGGCAGCCTCTGGCATGCCCCCCTGCCTACCCTCGCCGGACTCCCCGCCGCCGCGCTCCTGCCGCGCGGCGCCGCCACGCCGCTCGTCTCTCGCGTGACGGTACTGGCCGCCCTCGCGTACCTCTTCTGGGTGCTGCTGCGCTTCTGCCGTCGACTTTTCCCGCCCGTGACCGGGCACGGCTGCTGGCTCGCCTGCCTCCTGCTGATGGCCCGCCATCCCGGGCTCGCGGTCGAGCCGCAACAGGCCGTCACGCTGGCTGCCGCCACTGTCACGCTCCTCAAGCTCGCCGACTGGTGCGAGACCCGCCGGCTGGCCGACCTCGTCAAGTTCGCCTTCGCGCTGGCCCTGCTGGCTCTTTGCGGCGCCCCGCTCGCCGGTCTCGCATTGCTCCTCGCACTCCTGCTGCCCGCCGTCGCGATCCTCGAACCCAACGTACGCCTCCGCTTCCAGGGAATCCTGATCCTCGGCCTCCTGCCCGCCATCTACGCCCTCGGCATCTGGGCGCTGATGAGCCGCCTGATCCTCTCCGACGCCTTCTACGCCTGGCGCTTCCTGATCCACGGCCTGGCACGCTGGCACGGGTGGCCCGCGGACGCCCTGCAGCTCCACCACACCGCCGCGCTAGCCTGCTGCGGGCTCCTGGGCGTGCTGGCCGCCGCCCATCATGCACTGCGCGCCGCCCTGCTGTGCCTCGCGGGCGTTGCCCTCGGCGCCTGGATGGTCGTGCTGCACGGATTCGGATTTGCCTGGGCAGCCGGCACCACCTCGATGCTGCTGGCCCTGACCGCCCTGCTCGCGCTGATCGCTGCCCTGCAGGCCTTCCGCGCACGGCACCCAACCCTGGCCCGTTTCGGCGCCGCCCTCTGCACGCTCGTGCTGCTGGCCGTCTGGGCCCGCGACCCCCTTCCGGTATCCGTACGCCCGGACACGCAGAACCGGCAGATCCAGCGCCACGTGCTCGACGCCATCGAGCGCGATGTCATGTCGCGCACACCCTACGGCCGCATTTTCATCTGCAGCTACCGCGGACTGGGTTTGCTCGAAAGCGAACAGCGCGAGCGCTTCGTCACCTGCCTGGATCTGCACATCGGCACCCTGCGCGAGCGCTACCGCCGCCAGAACCTCTTCCTGCTGGTGCCGCGGCCCGAGGCCGAGGCCGCGCTGGAATGCACCGTCTGGCGCCATGGCGACATCTACTCGCACGGCGTCGCGCGCGCTCTCTTCGCCGGCAACTGGGGCGACTGGCGCCTCTACGAGATCGTGACCGCGCCACTGGAAGAGCAACTGGATGAGTGGCGGCGGTGAGGACGTGAAGCGTGAAGCGTGAAGCGTGATGAGTGATGCGTGATGCGTGATGCGTGATGGATAGTTTCGACGCGCTGCTGCATCCCGGACCGGGTGGAGAAACGCCCCTGTTTCTGGCGCCGATGGCCGGTTTCACCAACTCTGCCACCCGCCGCCTCGCACGCCGTTTCGGCGCCCGGCTGACCTGCACCGAGATGGTCAATGCCGCCGGTCTGATCCACGACTCGGACAAGACTTGGCAATTGCTGGAGACTTTCGATGACGAGGGGCCGGTGGTGGCGCATCTCTACGGGGCCGACCCTGACAGCTTCGCAGAGGCCGCGCGGCGGATCGCCGCCACCGGGCGCTTCTGCGCCATCGACCTCAACGCCGGCTGCCCCGTGCCGCGCATCACCCGCGCCGGCGCCGGGGCCGCGCTTCTGCGCCAGCCTGCTTTGGCCGAACGCATCGTCGCGGCCATCCGCACCGCCTGCGACCTGCCCGTGACCGTCAAGACGCGCCTCGGCCCCCATCCGCGCCAGATCGCGATCTTCGATTTTCTCCGGGCGATCGAGGAGGGCGGCGCCGCAGCCCTTGCCCTCCACGGGCGCTTCACCTCGCAGGGACACACCGGAGCGGTTGACCTGGGTCTCGTGGCGGCCGTGCGGGCGCGCGCGCGCATCCCCGTAATCGGCAATGGCGGCATCGTCGACGCCGCCTCCGCCCGGCGCTACCTCGCCGCGACCGGCGTCGCGGCCCTGATGATCGGCAAGGCCGCCATCGGCCGTCCCTGGATATTCCGGGACGTCGCCGCGGGTCTGGCGAACCCCGGAGAGCCCGGCCCGGCCGCCCGCCCGGACCTGGACGAGCTCCGCGAGGTGCTCTTCACGCACCTCGACGACGAGGTCGAACGTCTGACCGTGATCGCGCGCAAGTACCCGCTGCCCACTGACGCCCTCGATCCCGAGGCCGCCACCGTGATCGGTTTCCGGTGCCACTTCTTCCGTTACCTGGCCGGACTCAAGGGCGTCGCCTGGGCCCGCGGCCAGCTCTGCCGGCTGCGCACGATCGAGGAGGTTCGCGCGCTCGTCGACGCCTGCCTCGCCCGCGAGGCGGACTATCGCGCGCGCCGTCACGCACGTTGACCAGTGGCGCGGGACAACCGGGACCGCGGAGAAAATGCTGAACGCTCAACGCTCAACGTTTAACGCAGTTTCACATTGTGGCGGATGCCACGCGGTGCATATAATGAAGCACTTTTGTTCTCCGGAGCCGAGTAATGTCCAAGTCCAATACAGATACCAAGAGCTGTGCCCGCCTGGCCAGGCTGATCCGGCGGCACTGCCTTGAGATGACCCACCGCGGGAAGAGCGGCCATGCCGGCAGCATGCTCTCCATGGCGGAGATCGTCGCCTTCCTCTACAAGCGGGTGCTGCGCGTCGATCCCCGGCGCCCGGCATGGCCGGGACGCGACCGCTTCATTCTCAGCAAGGGCCATGGCGGCGCCGCCGTCTACGCCTGTCTTGCGGAGCTCGGTTTCTTCCCGAAGGAGTGGATGCAGGGCTACTACCGCGACGCAGGACGGCTGATGGGCCACATCTCGCACCATGTGCCTGGGGTCGAGTTCAGCACCGGCTCGCTGGGCCACGGGCTGCCGGTGGCCGTCGGAATGGCGCTGGCCGCGCGGCACGGCGGCGCGCGGCACCGGGTCTTCTGCCTGATGAGCGATGGCGACTGCAACGAGGGCAGCACGTGGGAGGCAATCCTCTTCGCCGCCCAGCACGGGCTCGACAACCTCGTGGCGGTCGTGGACTACAACCGCATCCAGGCCCTCGGGCGGTCGGAGGACGTGCTCGATCTAGAGCCGCTCGACAAGAAGCTGCGCGACTTCGGCTGGGCCTGCGCGGTGTGTGACGGCCACGACTTCGGGAGCCTGGCGGCGGCCTTCGGCACGCTACCGCTCCGCAAGGGCCGGCCCTCCTGGATCATCTGCCGCACGGTCAAGGGCAAGGGGGTCAGCTTCATGGAGGACACCGTGGCCTGCCACTACGGATCGGTCAACGACGCGCAACTGGCCCAGGCGCTCGGCGAGATCGGGGAGGCTTGAGATGCGTACTCTATTCAACAAGGTGCTGGTCGAGTGCGCGCGCAAGAATCCGCGCATCTGGATGATTTTGGCGGACATCGGGTACGGCGAGATCGAGCCTTTCCGCGAGGCCTTTCCCGACCGCTGGTACAATTGCGGCGTGGCCGAGCAGAACATGACCGGCGTCGCCTGCGGCGTGGCGATGGAGG
>CAYPJN010000168.1:0-6234 GCA_964411055.1 uncultured Lentisphaerales bacterium
TACTATCATTCCGTTTCGTGGTGATATCCGGAAACGGCTCAATCACTTGTTGGCCAGAGAAAACCAAGAGATACCCCGCTGTTGTATTCTGAGACAAACTTTGCTACACTTTGTCCATCAACAAGAGGAGTTCATCATGCCGGCAATAAAACCCATTTCCGAACTCAGGAATTACAACACCGTCTTACGCGAAGTCACAGTCGACACCCCCGTCTTTCTGACCAAAAACGGGCATGGGCGCTTTGCCATCGTTGATATTCGCGCATACGAAAAATTGCGCACCGAACTGGATCTCATGTCGGCCTTAGCCGAGGGAGAGGAGTCCGCCCGGAAAGGCGGATGGATCTCCCTAGGCTCCGCGACAAAAAAACTCGGAATTTAGCCATGTTCCAAATCCGGTTCACGCCGCAGGCGGTTGCCGATTTGGATGAAATTAAGCGGTACATTTCATTCGATCTGTTTAACCCGCAAGCCGCAACGGCTCTCCTTGCACATATCTTCGAAAAGATTCGGACATTAACAGCCATGCCTCAGACTGGAGCGAGGTTGAGGACGGAGATTCCAAGTCTCAAAACCTATCGGTTCATTCCCTGCAAGAACTACCTTGTGTTTTACCGGACGGAAGAGAGGTTTGTTTCAATCATCCGCATTCTGTATGCGAGAAGAGATTATTTGGGGCTACTTGAGTCGGATACGAAGGGTGATGAAACTGGCTAACCAGAGCGCTCTGCCAACGGGCTACCGTGGCAGGCGCTCGCCGGCGTCGGCACACCGGGACGGATATCCCGCCCCGCCTGTTTGCCTTACCCTGTCGCTAGCCGATTACGCCTCGCGCCTTGACGCGGGCGGCGTTGCGGCCTAAAGTCGTGGCATGAAAACCGATTCCGCCGCCCGCGCGGGCGCCTACCGTCCGGCGCACCTCGGCAAACGCTCGCAAGGGCCGGCCGAGAAGGTCGACCGCATCCCCTGGCAGGGGCAGGCGATCACCGTGGAGCTCGTGTGCAGCGAGTTCACCTCGCTCTGCCCGGTCACCGGACAGCCCGACTTCGGCACGCTGACCGTGCGCTACGCGCCCTGCCGCTGGCTCATCGAGACCAAGTCGCTCAAGCTCTACCTCTGGCAGTTCCGCGGGCAGGGCGCCTTCAGCGAGGCCCTGGTCGACCGCATCGCCCAGGAGCTCTTCGACCAGGTGCAGCCCGAATGGCTCGAGGTCGCCGGCGAGTTCCACTCGCGGGGCGGCATCGCCATCCGCGCCACCAGCCGACGCGACAGCCACTGCGACGACGGCGTTCCCTTCTAGCCATGGCGACGGTTCAACGGCATACCGTGCTGCTGCTGAGCGGCGGGCTCGATTCGTCCGTGCTGCTGGCCGACCTGCTGCGGCGCGGCGACCGCGTCACGGCGCTGGGCTGCGACTACGGCTCGCGGCACAACCGGCGCGAGCTGGCCTGCGCCCGGCGGCTCTGCGCCGGCCTGGGGGTTCACTTTCAGCTCCTGCGCCTGGGATTCATCGGCGACTGTTTCCGCTCGAATCTGCTGCGGGGCGGCGGCGAGCTGCCGCGCGGGGTCTACGACAAGGCCACGATGCGGCAGACGGTCGTGCCCTTCCGCAACGGCATCCTGCTGGCGGCGGCGGCGGGCTTCGCCGAGAGCGCCGGCGCGCGGGCGGTCGCCATCGCGGCCCATGCCGGCGACCACGCGATCTATCCCGACTGCCGCGAGGCCTTCATGCGGAGCATGGCCGGGGCGGTGCGCCTCGGCACCTACGCCCGCATCCGTCTCCTGCGGCCCTATGTAAACCGCTCCAAGGCCTGGATCGTCGCGCGCGGGGCGCGCCTGGGAGTCGACTTCGCGCAAACCTGGTCGTGCTATGCCGGCGGGCGGCGCCACTGCGGCGCCTGCGGCACATGCCGCGAGCGCCGCGAGGCCTTCCGCCGGGCCGGCGTGCCGGATCCGACACGCTACGAGGAAGGGAGCGGCGGGGCTTTGCCAGGATAATAGGATCGAGGAAACGCGTGCGGCGGGAGATTCGTAGCAGCCTGTCTACACATCCTACTCCATCCCTATTCCGCCGTCAGCTTGCGCTCGAGGTAGTCGCGGCGCAGGTCGCCGAGGCGGTAGCGGATGTTCATCCAGTGCGGGACGGCCTCGGCGAAGAGGGTCTCGGTCTCGTCCGCCGGCATGGCGGCGGCGACGCGCGCCCCGTAGGCGTCGAGACGCGCGAGATAGGGCGCCAGCACCTCGGCGTGGAAGACCGGATCGGCATAGTCCTTGTCGGTGTAGAAGTCGACCAGCCCGCCGGTGCGCGGGTTCTTCTCGGCCGTGTAGCGCGCCCAGGCCTTGAAGACGAGCTTGCGCTTGATCGCCAGACGGTCGGCGTCCGCGAGCTGGAAGCGCCAGCGCCCGAAGCTGGAGCGGCCATGGACCGTCTTGAGGCCGTTCCAGGTCACGCGCCCGCCGCGCGCCCAGCGTCCCACCTCGAAGAGCCACTCGTCGTCCGCGCCGGGCAGCTTGTCGTGGAAGAAGGCCCAGTCTAAGAAAAGGTAGAGCAGGTGCGCGCGGTCCGTGTGCCGGAACTCGCTGCGGAAGCCGGCCGAATCGGTGGTGATCGGCGTGTGCTGTTCGGTGGCATAGGCCGCGTTCCAGAAGGTGACCTTGCCCGTCTGCAGGTTGACGAGGAAGCAGGTGTGCGGCGCGCGCGCGCCGGCGGCGAGGTAGCCCTCGAAGCTGCCGCCGCGCAGGAGCCCCGCCTCGACCTCGGGCGCCTGGTCGTCCAGGGCCTCGAAGAAGAGATGGATGCCGTCGGCATCGCAGACGGCATAGTAGCCGGTCTCCGTGTCGCCCTTAGCGCCCTCGACGAGGGCGATGTCGCCGCGGTCGCCGGTGGCGGCGTCGGTGGCCGCGACCAGCTCGAGGTTGCCGCCGAACTTGCGGTCGAGGCGCGCGCGGCGCGCCGGGTCGCGCACCAGGCCGGAGGCGAGGAAGCCGTCGATGCCCGTGGGAGCCTGGGGCAGGAAGCCGACCGTGTAGGTTTTGGGAGGCTCGGGCACGAAGCGCGCGTCGTGGATCTCGCCCACGGCGCGTGCGGTCTCGAAGCGCCGGGCGATCATCATGGTGCGGCCGGCGCGCAGCAGCGCCTCGAGCCGCGCCGCGGGATCGGGCAACTCGCGCGCGAAGGCCGTTTCGACGGCCGCGACCGTCGCCCGCGTCTCGGCGGCCTTGTCGGGCGCGGCGAGTAGCGCCTGGATCAGGGCGAAGGTGAAGCGCTGCCGGGGCGCGAGGCGCCCGTCCTGCGCCAGGCGGTCGGCGCGCGCCGCCGCCTGCGCCGTCTCGCCCATGCCGGCGAGGGCGTTGACGCCGTAGATCCCGGCCAGGAAGCGGTCGTCGCGCGCCAGCCCGTTGTTCCGTCCGAGAGTCTCGGCGGCTTCGGCGGCGAAGGGGTAGACGGTGCGGGTCATGGCGTGCTGCAGCAGGGTCATCAGGGGGCGCCCGCTGCCGGCCGTGTTGTCGGTCAGTGCCTGGTACGCAGCCAGTATGCCACGGGCTTCCTCGAAGCGGCCGGCGGTCTGGCAGATGTCCAGAAAGCGCGCCAATGCGGACCTGCGGTCGCGCTCGTGGAGCGCCTCGTTGTCGATCGACCCGCGCAGCAGCGCGAGCGCGGCATCGGTGTCGCCCCGCGCGTGCAGCACGCCGGCGGCATCGGCCACGCGCCCGGCCTCGCGGTAGAGCTTCAGCGCCTGGTCGTAGTCGCCCTCGGCCACCCAGGCGTTGGCGATGGCCGTCTGCGCCTTGGCGGCCAGGCCGGGGGCGAGGCGGACGGTCTCGGCGAAGGCCTCGCGCGCCGCCGCGTGGCGGTACATGCGGGCGCAGAGCTGCCCGATGTTGAAATAGGCAAGCCCCTTCTCCGGATCCGCGAGATCCGTAAGTTTCAGCGCGCCGCGCACGGTGGCGTCGGCCGCGGTCTCGTCGCCCTGCATGAGTTGGACGCCGGCCAGCTGGTAGGCGGCCTCGATCCGCTGGAGTACAGTAGCGCCGCTGCTATCCAGGATGCGCCGCGCGCAATCGGCAGCCGCGGGCAGATCCTTCGCTTTGAGCCAGTAGCGGACGTACTGGGTCAGCACGTCGGCGCGTTCCGCATCCGCGAGGCCCTCGATGGCCAGTGCCTGGTCGAGGGCCTGGCGCGCCTCGTCCAGGTTGGCATATACCGAACTCTCGGCGGCGTTGTTCGCGGCGGCGATCCAGCCCTTGATGCGTTGTGCAGGCGTCAGGCGCGCGTCGCGGCCGATCCCGGCCCAGATTTCGCGCATCTGGATGACCCGCTCCCGCGTGCGGACGCCCAGGAGCACGGCGGCCTTGCGGTTGCGCGCCGCCAGGCGTTCGTCGGAGGAGAGTCCCTCGAGAGCGGCGATGGCGTCGTAGGCGGCGAGCGCGTCGTCCAGGCGCTCGAGCGCGCCAAGGGAGAGGGCGGCCACGCCGTAGAGCGCCTGGGCCCGGGCCTTCGCGCCGGCCCCGGGCAGGGCGGCGGCTTCGCGGTAGCGGGCCACGGCCCCGGAGGCGTCGCCGGCGGCGGCGAGCGACCGGGCCTCCGCGATCAGGCCGTCGGCGGGATCGGGGGCGGCGGGGGCGGCGGGGGTGGCGGACGCCAGCAGCAGGCCGGCGAGGAGAGCGGTTGTCAGGCGGGTCTTCATGGAATGCTCCTGCGGAAAACGATCCGGTCAGCGTAGATCCTCGATGGCGAGGATCCGCTCGATGATCTCGAGGCGGGCGGTGTTCATGTCGCCGCCCGTGACGTCGAGGTCGGCCAGGTACTGCAGGGCCTTGCGGCCGGCGTAGCGCCGCTCGATCCCGCCGCCGGCGTCGCGCGCCTCGAGGGCGAGCTGCCGCAGCCGCGTGGCGTAGCGGATGTCGTCGACGCCCTCGCGGAAGCCCTCCCAGGCCAGGGTGTCGACGAGCTCGCCGCGGGTGCAGTAGGCGAAGACCATCGGCTTGTAGGTGTCCTTGGCGAGGTCGTTCCAGGGGTTCATCGAGAAGGAGTAGTTGCAAAGCATACTGAAGTTGTTGCGGTAGGGGACGAGCCCGTACTGCTTGCGGATGTAGGCGGGGTTCTCGACGCCGACATGCTGCGCGGCGTACCAACCTACATAGGCGTGGCCGATCTCGTTCCACCGGCGCGTCTGTCCGCCCTCTTCCGGGAAGGTCGCGGCCGGATGCATGTCGTAGATGTAGCCGCCCTTGTGGTAGAGGGCCTCGTGGCCGGCCGTGTAGAACTTGAAGCCCAGGTCCTGGTAGATCTTCCAGTGGGGCCGCATTTTGACGATCCAGGCCGGCCCCGGCTCGTCACCGCTCTGCAGGTATACGTTGATATGCCCAAGATGCTTCATGAAGAAGTCCCGCGTCTCCTCCGCGTAGCGCCGGGTCGCTAGCAGGCCCTCGTGCGTGGTGTCGCGGCCCACGCGCATCGAGGAACCGACGATCACATCCATGCGCATGCCCGCCTCGCGCGCCAGTTCGAGCTGCCGCCGGAGGTCGTCGCCCGGGGCGCCACGCACCTTGTAGGTGGCTATGTTGTGGCGGCGCATGTTCTTGAGGATGCCGAGGTACTGCCGCGTGGCGAGGTCGAAGTCGTTGCCGTTCTCGGCGAGGAGGATGTCGTAGCTGACATAGTTGTAGGTGGTGACGAGGAAGTCGCGCTCCGCGTCGAAGTACGTCTTTGGCTCGGGGAGCGTGAATGGCAGCACCCGCAGCACGATGGGAATCTCCGCCAGTCGGGGCTGGCCGGGCACGTTGGCGGTGATCGTGCCGGTGTAGCGGCCAGGCGCGGCGTCGGGGGGCACGCGCACGGTGAGCCAGAACTGCTTGAAGACGCCGGCCTCCAGCGCCACCGGCTGGAGGGTGGCGGCATCCTCGAAGTCCTCCTTCATGGGCCGGAAGGTGTAGTGCTTGCCGCGCTCGTCGTAGATCGAGTCGAGCGTTTTCGGGGGCGTGATCCAATGGTGGCGGTAGGTGCCGTCGGGATTCCGAACGCGGGCGTGGTTGGCCCGGGCGGCGGTGTCGACGCGCACCAGGTCCTCGTCGTGCAGCAGCAGTTCCGGCGTGAGTTGCAGCCCGGTGTCCATGAAGTAGCTGATCCAGCCGTTGCCGTTCTGGTACCAGACCTTGACGACCCGCAGGTCGAGCTGCGCGGCGGGGATGGTGCCGCCGGCGGCGCGCGCGAGGTCGCCGACCGAGAAGGTC
>CAYPJN010000169.1:0-6219 GCA_964411055.1 uncultured Lentisphaerales bacterium
GTGACCAGCGTCTCGCAGGCCACGTGGGCCGCGGGATCGAGCGCCAGACAGGCGTCGAGGATGGCGTCGGAAATCTGGTCGCATACCTTGTCGGGATGCCCCTCGGAGACCGATTCCGAGGTGTAGACATGGCGCGTGGCAAGCTTGCTCATGATGGTTTTTCCTTGTAAGGAGACGAGATCATAGCCGATTCGTCCGGTTAGCGCATCGAAAAAATCGAAAAAAATCGAAAACCGTTGATATCCATCCACCCCTGTCATATACTTAATACTCGACACCGTTCGGAACTCCAATTGTCAGCATAGAGTCGAAGGCGGGATCGTCGGCGCCCGCCGAACAAATATGCGACCGCGCGACATGCTCAGGCGCTCCTGGGATATCATGCGGCGTGCGATGCAGGTGACCAGAGCGCAGGCCGGCGCCACGAAGGCTGCGAAACCCGGAGGAGGAGCCATGAAGTCTGCAAAGTGCTTTGCGGTTGTGGGAGAAACCATGGCAGTCCTGGCTGCGGTCGCCGTCAGCTTCGTCGCCGCGCAGGCGCCCGCCGCAACGACGTATTACGTCTCGACGTCGGGCAATGACTTGAACTCCGGCACGTCGGAAACCAACGCCTTCAAAACCTTCCTCGCGGCCTACGCCGTTGCGGCGGACGACGACACGATCCGGATTCTCGCCGGCGACTACACTAACCTGACCGTCACGGCGAACGCCTCCGACGCGAGCGTCGACTACCTCGCGGTCGTCACGAAGGCCGTTAAAATCCTGGGCGACAATCCGGACACGACCATCCTGCATTGCGTCAACGCGGCCGGGTCGACACTCCGCCGCGGCGGTTTCTGGCTCGCGAACGCCAACGCCCTGCTCGCGGGCGTGACGATCCGCGACTCGAACAACAAGAACTCGACAAGCGACGCCATTTGGACCAAAGGCGCGGCGCTGCACATTATCGGGGGCGTTGCCTCGAACTGCGTGATCCGCGACAACGTCGGCGAAGGGGTCAACGGACGCCAGCCTCCCGTCTACCTGAACGGCGCGAACACGCTTCTCACGGACAGCATCGTGCGCGACAACATCCAGGGATCGGCCGGCAAGGGTGCCGGCGGCGTCTACATCGACGGCGGCGCGACGATGCGCCGCTGCCGGATCCTCCGCAACTACGCGGGCGACGTCGGCCGCGGCAACGGGGTCTATATCAATAGCGGAACCGTGCAGGATTGCGTGGTCGCCGGGAACTCCGGTTTCAACACAGCCAACGGCGGAGCCCAGAATGCAGGCGTCGTGCTGGTCGCCGGCCTGCTGGAGCGCTGCGTGATCCTCTTGAACACGAACGCCCTGCCGGCCGCGTCCAGTTCGCTCCAGGCAGGCGGCCTGCTCGTCAGCGGAACATCCGCAGCGATCGTACGCAACTGCCTCGTTGCCGGCAACGTCGCTCGCGCCCCGAACGGGTCGGCGGCGGGCGGTGTCATCGTCAAGAACACGAAGGCATCCGTGAGCCACCTGACCGTCGCGCGGAACTGCTCCGTTGTCGGCGCAAACGGCCTGCTCCTCGCCGCGGGCTCGGTCTCGAACTCCATTTCCTTCGGGAACGGCGGCAACGACGTTTTCCTGTCGGGCGGCACGATCGCCTGGTCCTGCTTCCCGGAGGCCGCGCAGATCGGTGGCACCGGCAACCTACCGTTGGATCCGCTGCTGATGGACATGGATCTCTCCATCCCCGCCTCGACCGCCCTGGCCGACACCTTCACCCTCTCCCGCGCCTCGCCCTGCCGCGACGCCGTCACCAACGGCATCAACCTCGCCGCGGACGACCTGACAGGCGCCGCGCGACCGGCCGGCGCCGCGCCGGACATGGGCTGCTACGAGGTTCCCGCCGCCGCTGGCGGCACTCTTGTCGCCAGTTTCGCGCTGCCGGCACGGGAGATCCTCGCGGAGCGCGACGCGATCCTGACCGCGAAGCTTGAAGGCGACGACACGGAGGTCGGCACGCTGGTCTGGCGCGTCTCCGACGGCGCGGTCACGACGAACCACGCGACGACGTCCGCGACGCTGACGCTTCCCGCGCCCGCCGCCGGATGGTACGACGTGACGCTCTTCGCGACGAACGTCTCGGGCGCCGGCGCCGAAGCCTATGCGGACGCCTTTGTCATCTGCCCGGCGACTTGCTTTGTCTCCAATGCCGGTTCCGACACCTGGCCCTACGACAGCGAGGCGAAGGCCGCGAAAAGTCTCCGCGACGCGGTCGCCGCCGTCTACGGCGCGACCGACTTCACCGGCTCCGTCCACCTCGCGGCAGGCACGTACGCGAGCATGGCCTACGACACAACCGTCGGCTATTCGCGCCTGGCGGCGGTCTCGCGTCCGGTTCGCATCGTCGGCACGGACAACCCCTCGGACGTCGTGCTGTCGTACAATATAAGCGGCGCGGCCGACTTCGGCGGCGGCATCCTGCTGAACCATCCGGGCGCAAGCCTTTGCGGCGTGACCCTGACGGGCTCCGCTTACAGCATCGACAACCGCTGGGAGAACGGCATGGCGCTGCACCTCGCCGAGGGCACGGTTTCGAACTGCGTTGTTCGCGGCGCCGTCCCCGTCGGATTGCACATCCGCCCGCCGATCCGCATCCAGGGCGGTATGATGACCCATTCCGAGATCCGCGACAACTACTCGTCCGGACTCTGGGGGCGTGGCGCGTGCGGCGTATACCTCTCGGGCGGCGAACTCCGCCGCAGCCTCGTCGCGCGGAACGGAATTAAAAACAGCAACTCCGACCAGGTTCGCGCTAACGGCCTCTACATGACGGGCGGAACGGTCCGCGACTGCGTGATCGTGGGCAACTTCGGCGGCCACAACAACCTGGCCGGCGGCGCGGCGGGCGTGCGCATGGACGGCGGACTCGTCGAGCGCTGCGTCATCCAGTGCAACACCAACTCCACACTCTCTAAGGTGCAGGCGCCGGGCGGCATTCTGGTCAACGGCGCCGCCACCGTCCGCAACTGCCTGGTTGTCGACAACGTCTCGGTCACGTCCGCGGGCGATACCGCGGGCGGCGTCTACCTCCTGAACGCGGGCGCCATCGTCGAGCACGCGACCATCTACAACAACACCGCTGCCAGCGGTTCCGGGGGCCTCGCCGATTCCAAGGGCGCGGCCGTCCGCGGCACGATCATCGCGGGCAATGCGGGAACGGCGAACGTGACGGCCGTGGCGGGCACGACCTTCCTCTACTGCTGCTTCCCCGAGGCCGGCTCGTACGTCGGCACGGGCTGCCTGACCGAAGATCCGCAACTGGAATCGCCCGCGACGGCCGGTCTCGTCAGTCTCGACACGACGAGCGGCTACGCGCTCTCCCGCGCCTCGCCGTGCCGGGACGCCGTCACAAACGGCGCGGACTGGGTCGAGGACGATCTCCTCGGGTACGCGCGCCCGGTTGACGGCGCGGGCACCGGCGACTATCCCGACATGGGCTGCTACGAACTCGCCGCCGTCGGCGAGGACGAGGTCGTCGCTTCCTTCGTAACCAGCCGCCAGACCGCCTATCCCGCCTGCGAAATCATCTTCACGGGCATGCTCGAGGGCGGCGATACCGACTTCGGGCCGAGCGCCTGGCTGGTCGAAAACCAGTCGGCCGAAACCTCGGCGCTGGTCGGCACGCCCGCCGGAGTTTTGACGCTCTCGCATCCCGCCCCGGGCGTCTACGATATCACGCTCTACGCCACGAACGCCTCGGGCATCGGCGCCGAGGCCTACGGCGTCGTATCCGCGCTGACCGTCCTGCCAACCGAAACCCATGTCTCGACGAACGGGCTCCACGTCTGGCCCTACGACACGCCGGCGAACGCCTCCACGAATGTCTTCGAGGCCGTCGCCGCCGTCTATGGCGACACCGACTACACGGGCACGGTTCACGTGGCAGCGGGCGACTACCCCCTTCTCCAGTTGATGACCGCGGCGAACGGATTCACCTACCTCGCCACTATCGAGAAGCCTGTGCGCGTCCTCGGCGGCGTCAACCCTGCCGGTACGATCCTCCGTTTCCGCTCGTCCACCTCCGGCGGCGGTTTCTTTGTCGTCAATCCAGGCGCCTTCGTCGCGGGGCTAACGCTCTCCGGCGAGACCACGTCGGCCGGCTCGGAATATTACAGCTACGGCCAGGCGTTCCAGCTGATCGACGGAACCGTCTCCAACTGCATTGTGCGCGACTGCGGCCAACTTGGTTCTCATTCCCAGCCGGCGGTTGTCATCCAGGGCGGCCTGATGGTAGATAGCGCCATTCGCGATAACCATTATGATCGCGGCTTCGGTCGCGCCGCCCTCGGCGTCTACATCCTGGGCGGCGAGATGCGCCGCTGCGACATCTCCGGCAACCAGATCGCCTATAGCTGGGCCGACTACATGTTCGCGGGCGGCGTCTACCAGACCGGCGGCATCGTGCGCGACTGCGCAATCACGAACAACTACGCTGCCCGCTGGAACACCGTCAACCCCGTGGCGGGCGGCGCGCGCGTCGATGGCGGCCTGATGGAACGCTGCGTGATTTCCGGCAACATCAACGGCTCGTACACCGACACCTTGAAGGCTGATGGTGTCAAGAACTCCGCCGGCGGACTGATCGTCAACGGCGCGGCCATTGTCCGCAACTGCCTTGTGAGCGGCAACAGCGTCACGAACCACTCGCCCGAGACTTCCGCGGGCCTGATGCTGACTGCCTCCGCGTCCGCCGGCGCGGTCACGAACGTCACGGTAGCCGGCAACATCGACCTTGCGGCGAGCGCTCCGCTCGCAGCTTATGTCGCGGCCGGACGTGTCTGCAACGCGATTCTCTGGGGGGACGGCATACCGTCCGACGTGACGTGGGCGGGCGGTACGATCACCTGTTCGTGCTTCGCGTCCGCGACGACCGGCGACGGCAGCGGCAACCTCTCATCCGACCCCGTTTTCCGGAACGCCGGCGCGGGCGACTACCGGATCAGCGTGGCCTCGCCCTGCGTCGATGCGGGCCGCAATGGCGGCTGGACCGCCGCCGACACCGATCTGGCGGGTGTCGCGCGCATCCTGGGACGCCACGTCGACATCGGGGCCTATGAGAACACCGCCGCCCGCGGTACAATGCTCCTGTTGCGGTAGACCCGATCCTACCCTGCGCAGGGTGGCCGGGGCTGTGATTCGGTTCTACCCAGTATCAACAGTGTTTGCTGGAAGCTGGTGAAGGCGTAGGCACCGATCTCGGCCGTGCCTTTGGGCTTCAGGAACGTCACTCCGCGGAGATCCCTGGCCCCGGCCAGGATCGGACCGGTCAGCGCGGCATTGCCGATGGCGACCGATCCCTTGGGAGCGTGGCAGTGGGGCCGGACGTCCCGGATGGCCATCTCGGATCAGAAAATCGCGGTTCGGGACGTTCCGCGCCACTGTTTCCAGAAGCGCGCGGGCGCGCGCAAAATCTTGTGCGGCCCCATCGGCATTCACATGCGCTCGCCTCGCGCCCCCGTGGCTACCCGAACACGCACGCTTGACAATAAATTCGATAATCCCTATCATTTAACTCGTATTAGGAGATACTTGCATGCGTCTTACCCTGCGAAGCGAATACGCCCTGCTGGCGCTGGTGCATCTTGGACGCCGGCCTGCCGGGGAACTTGTCAGCGCCGGCGACATCGCCCGCGCGCAGCGGATCCCGCCGCGCTTCCTCGAGCAGATCCTGCTGCTGCTAAAGCGCGCGGGCATCGTCCGCAGCGCCAAGGGCCGCGGCGGCGGCTTCCAGTTGGCGCGCCCCCCCGGACAGATAACGCTGGCCGAGGTGGTGCGGATGCTCGACGGACCGCTCGCCCCCACCGAATCGGTCAGCCGCTACTTCCGCGGCCCGACGCCCATCCTGCGCGAGAAGCGCCTCACGGCGCTCTTCCGCGAGATCCGCGACCTGGTGGCCGAGCGCATGGAGCGCACCACGCTGGCGGACATGCTGTAATTAAGTGAGGAGCGACATTGCCATGAACCTGCGCAACCTACTGATCCTTGCCGGCGGCGCGCTGCTGGCCGGCGCCGCACTGGCCGCGCCCCGCGCGCCCGTCCTGCTGAACGTCTCCTACGATCCGACGCGCGAGTTCTACCAGGAGTTCAACGCCTCCTTTGCCCGCCTCTGGCAGGCCCGCGCGGGCGTCGCCCCCGAAATCCGCCAGTCGCACGGCGGCTCGGGCAAGCAGGCGCGCGCGGTCATTGACGGAC
>CAYPJN010000170.1:0-6190 GCA_964411055.1 uncultured Lentisphaerales bacterium
TGGCGGGACTGTATAGTGTACAAAGGCCGACGCGTTGGTGAAGTCCCGGGAGACGCGGTAGACGTTGGCCTTCCGCTTGTCCGTGGCGTCCTTCAGGCGCCGGGCGTGCTCGGCAAGCGGGGATTGTACGCCGCACAACGTCCGGTATCCGGCGAGCCATGCGCGCATCTGCTCCGGAGCCGGCACTTCAACCTGGGCGGAGAGCGACAACGCCAGGCATGTGAAAATCGCCGCGAACATGGTTTTGGAGTTCACTGCCTGGGACCTCTCTTGGATGGTGTGGTTGAAAACCTGGCTGATGGCCTTGACTTCGTCCAATGGTTCGATCAACAGCATGTCGTCGCCGCGCGTCATGGCGTCCTTCGTTGGCTTGTCACCGCTACGGGTCCTGATTCTAGTCGTTTTCCGGCAGGGTGGGAAGGCCCAATGGTTTCAAGTTGAGACATCCCGGGCTTTGCGCTATCTTCCACGCCATGCAAGCCCAGCCCCGTCCGCTCGTCATCGGCCTGACCTACGACCTCCGCGACGACTACCTCGCGCAGGGCTACTCCCTCGAGGAGACCGCCGAGATGGACAAGCCCGAGACCATCGCGGGCCTCGAGGCGGCGCTGGCCGCGCTGGGCCACCGGACCGTCCGCATCGGCGCGGCGCAGCAGCTCGATGGCGTAGTACTCGGCCAGACCCTCGCTGATCCAGTCGCTGTTGTCGTGGTCGGTGATGCGCGCGATGACGTGGAACAGCTCATGCAGCAGCGAGCTGGTGCCGTTCTGGCCGATGGGCAGCGCTGGGATCTGGTCTTCAACATCGCCGAGGGCCTCTTCGGAAGCGGCCGCGAGGCCCTGGTGCCGGCGCTGCTCGACGCCTACCGCATCCCGTACACCTTCTCGGATCCGCTGGTGATGGCGCTGACGCTCGACAAGGCGCTGTCCAAGACGGTCGTCCAGGCCGCCGGCCTGGCGACGGCCCCCTTCGCGCGCATCCGCGACGCGGAGCAGGCCGCCGCCGTCGACCTGCCCTATCCGCTCTTCGTCAAGCCGGTCGCCGAGGGCACCGGCAAGGGCATCTCGGCGCGCTCGCGTGTCGAGTCGCCCGCCGCGCTGCGCGCGGCGGCCGCCGACCTGCTGGCGCGTTTCGGGCAGGATGTGCTGGCCGAGACCTACCTGCCGGGACGCGAGTTCACCGTAGGCCTGGCCGGCGTCGGCGCGGCGGCGGAGGTGCTGGGGTTGATGGAGGTGGAGTTCACCAATCCCTGCGCCGGCGCCGCCATCTATTCCTACGAGACCAAGGCCGACTACGAGAATCGCGTGCGCTACCAAGTGCCGTGCGACGGTGTCGCGGCGGCGGCGGCGGAGTTGGCGCTGGCGTGCTGGCGTGCGCTCGGCTGCCGCGACGCCGGACGCATCGACATCCGCTGCGACGCCGCGGGCGCGCCGTGCTTCATCGAGGTCAATCCGCTGGCGGGCCTCCATCCGGTGGATTCCGACCTGCCGATCCTCTGCCGGCTCAACGGCATGGGCTACGAGGCGCTCATCGCGCGCATAGTGCGGGAGGCAGCGGCGAGAGTGCGAGCGTGACTGCATGCCGCGTTCAAACGCCAATGCCGCCACCGCGTCGCCTCGCATGCCATGGCAGGCGCAGGCGGTCTGGGTCGCGCCGGCTACCGACGGCGCCTGCGGCATGGAGGCCTATCCTCCCAAGCGCCCCGCCGCCGCCCGCTTCCTGCTGACGAACGACGCGCTGCAACTCGGCGAGTTGCTCGCCGGCAGCGCCGAGGCCGCCTCCTGGGCGGTTGTCGACCTGGACGGCCTGCACCGGCTGCTGCACCCGGAGTCGGCCGCCGAGCGCCTGGAGGAGCGCCTCGGCGCCGACACCGCCGGCCAGCCACCGGTGCGGCGGCTATGGAACCTCTGGCAGCAGTGCGAGCGCGACCTCCGGGCGCTGCCCTGCTGGGCGCTTGAGATGGTCGCCCAGGCCGCCCGCGAGTTGGACGACACCGCCATGGCCGTGCTCTTCGGCTGCTTCGCCGGGATGGCCGGCGAGCGCCCCGACGCGGTCCGCGAGTGGCCCGCATCCTTCCCGCCCACCGTCCGCCGCGTCGAGCGGCCGGAACTCCCCGGCCTGGAGGACTGCACCGCCGTCGATCCCGACGAGGCGGTCGCCTGCCTGGCCGAGGGGGGCGCGCTCGCGCGCTGCGTGCCGGGCTACGAGCCTCGCTTGGGGCAATTGACGATGGTCCGCGCCGTGGTCGAGGCCATCAACAGCGGCACGCATCTGGTGATCGAGGCCGGCACCGGGGTCGGCAAGAGCCTCGGATACCTGCTCCCGGCCGCGCTCTGGGCGCGCCTCAACGACGTGCCGGTCGTCGTCAGCACCAACACCCGCAATCTCCAGACGCAGTTGATCGAGAAGGATCTGCCCGCCGTCCAGCGCATGCTGGAGGCCCTGCCGCGGCACGGTGCGTCCGCCGCCGACCCGCCGCGGCGCCTGCGCACCGCGCTCATCAAGGGGCGCGCCAACTACCTCTGCCTGCGCCGCCTCGCGCAGATGATCGACCAGACGCAGTACGACCTGCAGCGCCATGAGCTGCGCGTCTTCGCGGGCGTCATCTGCTGGGCGGCGCGGACGGCCGACGGCGACCTCGACACGCTGACGGGCGGCACGGGAGTCGATCCGGCCATGTCCGCGCAGCTCAGCTCGCGCGCCGAGGAGTGCGCCGGGCACGCCTGCTCCTTCTACCGGCGCTGCTTCGTCCATAAGGCGCGCGAGCGCGCGCTGCGCGCCGACCTGGTCGTCGCCAACCATGCCCTGGTCTTCACCGAGATGGACGCCGACACCCCGATCGCGCTGCCGCGTCACGCGCAGGTCGTCTTCGACGAGGCCCACAATCTGGAGGAGGCCGCGACGCGCTTCTTCTCGGTCGAGGCCTCGCCCGCGCGCCTCGGCACCTTCGCGCGCCGCCTCGCCGCGGGGCACGGCAGGCGGCGCCGCGGACTGCTGGAACGCCTCCGCCGCCGTCTCGCGGGCGGCGCCCTGCGGGTGGGCGGAAAGTCCCGCGCGGCGCTCGATGCGGCGATCGACGAGGCCACGCAGGCGGCCGACACGCTCCGCAAGGACGGCGCCGCGCTCTTCCGCGCGCTCCGGGCGCTGCTGCCCGCCGGCGGCGAGGCGACACGGTTCGCCTTCGCCCCCGCTTCAGATGATACGCCGGAGGCGCCGCCGCCCGCGCCCACCGCGGCCTGGAAGGCCGTCCGCGAGGCGCAGGCCGGCTTCCGGGCAACCGGCGGCGCGCTGGTGGCCGGCTTCCGGCGCATGGCCGACCTTATCGGGGAGAGCCAGGACGGCGAGCTCAACCTGCTGGCCGAGGAGACCGCCGACATCACCGGAGCCCTTCAGGGCCTGACGCAGATGCTGGACGACCTGGACTTCGTGCTGGCGGGCCGGGATGCCGGGCACGTCTTCTGGGTTCAGCGCGCGCACGGCCCCGAGCCGCTGGCCGAGGCCTGGGCCGCGCCGCTAAAGGTCGGGCCGCAACTGGCCCAACACCTATACGGGAAGCGCCGCAGCGTGATCCTCTGCTCCGCTACGCTGAGTGTCGGCGGCCGGTTCGCCTACATCGGCGAGCGCCTCGGCCTCAACCTGATCGATGCCGCGCGCATCCGTACCTGCATCGCCCCGAGCCCTTTCGACTACGTCCGCCAGTGCCGCCTGCTCGTGCCGTCCTACCTGCCCGATCCGACGAACCAGGATCGCTCCTACGTCACGGAACTGGCCAGCCTGCTCTGCCAGTTGGGCGCCGCGCTGGGCGGCCGCACGCTGGCGCTCTTCACGAGCTACGACATGCTGCACCAGTGCGCCCGCCTGGCCGGCCCGGCGCTCGAGGCGGCCGGCATCCGCCTGCTGGTGCAGGGCGAGAGCGGTTCGCGCGACCTGATCCTGCGCACCTTCCGCAAGCGGGAGCGCCACGTGCTGCTCGGCACCCACTCCTTCTGGGAGGGGATCGATGTCGTCGGCGACGCCCTTTCGTGCGTGATCCTCGCGCGCCTGCCCTTCGCCTCGCCCGGCGACCCCGTGCTGGGCGCCCGCTGCGAGCAGCTCGAAAGGGAGGGCCAGAGCGCCTTTCGCGCGCTGTCGCTGCCCGCGGCCGTGCTGCGCCTGCGGCAGGGCTTCGGACGCCTGATCCGCCACCGCGGCGACCGCGGACTGGTCATCATCGCCGACACGCGCATCCTGTCGAAGAACTACGGCGGCGTCTTCCGGCGCAGCCTCCCCAGCCCGGTGCTCGGTTGCCCCGACAGCGCCGCCTTCATGGCGCAGGTAGCCGACGCGGCCGTCAACCTGCTGCCGCCCGCGCCCGCCGCCGAGACGTGACCGGCGGCGCACAAGATTTCTTGCCACGCGCGTCACGGACTAATGGCTGCGTCCGATCCAGTGGCGCGGGATTTCCGGGACCGCGGGCTGTGGGCCAGCATGGCCGTCCCGGAGGTCCGGCCCCACTTATTCTGCGGCGACAACGCTTAACGCTCAACGTTTAACGCGCATTGCGACAGTCTCGTAATCGTGCGCGATCTTCAGCGCGGCGCCGGGCTTAAAGGTCGCGAAGGAGTATTCATTTCCATCCTCAGCGTGTGGAGGCGGCCTTGATCGCATCCCAAGCCTGGATATACAGGGCGTTGTGGGGCCCGATGTCGCGGATGGCCTCCGAGCGCGCCTGGACCGCCTCGGGGAGGAAGATGGTCTCGTCGCCGCGCTTGACGGGAAAGGAGACGTTCTCCACCGCCCGTACCGAACCAAACCGCTTGGATACGCCCTTGAACTCGATAAACTCGTCCATGGCTTCAGGCTGCGATTCCCTCTTCCCGTGAACGGACAGCGGCTAGAACGCGTAACCGAAGGTCAGCCCGGCGACCAGCGCTTCGGGCGCGTCGTAGCCGCTGGCCTCGGCGGCATCGGAGATAGTCTCGCTGACGAATGTGGAGTAGAGCAGCGAGGCCGTGATGGAGAAGGGATTGGAGGGACTCCAGATCAGGCTCGCGCCCAGCGTGGCGTCGCCCAGCGCATACTCGTCGGCATCGAACTGGCTGCGGTGGTAGGCCGCGTTGGCCCAGGACAGCGAACCCGTGAGCTCCACGGTGAGCGTCTCGGCGATCGCGCGCTCGTAGGCCAGGCCGAAGACGCCGTAGAGCGCGTCGTCGCCATCCACCCCGTACTCCACCGTCAGCGACGGCACGACCGCCAGATCGGGCATCTCGGCATATCCGAAGACCAGCCGCGTGTTCTCGGGACTGCGCCGCGCGACCGTGCCGTCCGGCAGTTCCTCCTCCTCGTAGGTGTTGGGATAGTCGTAGTGCGAATAGCCGACCGAAAAGGCGAACGGCGCGAGGTCAAACGAGTAGGAGAGGGTGTAGTCGACCTCCGTCAAGGCCGGCGCTTCTTCCGAATAGTTGTCGGTGAAGTCGTAGTTGCCCCAGATATTGCAGCCGAACCCGAAGGCCTCCAGCGTCAGCGAGGGCTGGGCGACCGGCTCATCGTTGATCAGCATGCCATGCCAGAGGTAGCCCGTCAGGAAGCCGAGCTCCGCCGAGCCCTCCAGCCAGCCTTCCGAGTCCTCTTCTCCGTCGCCGGGCGCCGTCACGTCCTGCGCCGCCGCCACCGTCAGCATACCGGCCATCAACAACCCTGTTCCGAGCACCCGTTTGATTGTCATTCCCGGCTCTCCCCTCGCCGCACCGCGCCAGGGCGCGGCGGGCAACGGCCCTGAAACCGGAACCGCGCGGCGCTGCACCCGCAGCGGCCCTCGATCCCGAAAGCATGAAAAATAGGATACCGTGCCCACGGGGTCAAGAGCGATGATATTCCAAGTGTGCAGACTAGACGTGTGCAGACTAGACGTTGACGAAACCGCCAAGTAGGACTTATAATATCAGCCGATTAGGGGAATTGCCTACTCGCTGTACTCGCACTTCCTACAAGGAGCCTTCTATGAATAAGAAAATTGCGATCTTTTGCTCTTGCTTATTGTTTGGCGCCTCGGCACTTGTCGCCGCCTTGCCGGATGCGTTTGTCGAGTACGTGGAGTCGACCAATGCTGCGACCTATGTCGACACGGGGATTCTGCCGATCCCCTCCACGACCCGCATGGTCGTGAAGCTCACGCCGACGGTGGTCGACACCACCACGCGCGGCATCTTCG
>CAYPJN010000171.1:0-6190 GCA_964411055.1 uncultured Lentisphaerales bacterium
ACCGCATGAAGCCCCACGAGGTCATGCTCTTCACGGCGGAGCTCAGCGACCTGCTGGCGGCCGGCATGACGCTCGGCAACGCCCTCAACTGCCTGGCCGGGCGCGGTGAGGGAGCCGAGGCGCACATCGCGGGCGACCTGCGCGACCGGATCATACAGGGCGAGGCGCTCTCGCAAGCCGTGCGCGCCCATCCGTCGACCTTTCCGCCGCTCTACGGCAACATGCTGCGCGCCGGCGAGGCCAGCGGCGCGCTGCCGGAGGTGCTCCAGCGCCTCGGCGAGCACTACGAGCGCACCACGGCCATGCGCTCGCGCATCATCCAGGCCCTGACCTACCCGGTCATCGTCCTGGTCATGGGCGTCGGCGTCGTCATCTTCGCCATGATGAAGATCGTGCCCCAGTTCATGGAGGTCTTCAAGTCCATGAACATACCCCTGCCGCTGGCGACGCGGATACTCATCGGCATGAGCGACTTCACCCAGCGCTACGGCCTGCTGGTGGCCATCGGACTCTTCCTCCTCGGCGGCGCCGCCGCGCGCTACGTCCGCACGCCAGGCGGACGCCAGCGCCTCGACCGCCTCAAGCTGCGCACGCCGCTCGTCCGCGGCATCATCGCCAACAGCATCTACGCCAACTTTGCCCGCACGCTGCAGACGCTCATGGCCAACGGCGTGACCGTGCTCGACGCGCTGCGCATCACCGAGGAGACCGTCGGCAACACGGTGATCGCCGACGAGCTGCGCCACGCGCGCGAGCGCGTCACCGACGGCACCTCGATCTCCGGACCGCTGGCCGCGGGCAAGGTCTTTCCGCGCGTGATGACCGACCTGATGGCCATCGGCGAGCAGACGGGCGACATGCCGGGCGCGCTCGGGCATATCGGTCGCCGCTTCGAGAACGAGCTGGACCGCAACATCAAGATCTTCACGACGGCCATCGAGCCGATCCTGATCATCTTCGTGGCCGGCGGGGTCGGTTTCGTCGCCATCAGCATCCTCTCCGCCGTCTTCAAGGTGACGAGCGGGCTCGGCCAGGTCTAGAAAGATGAGTGAGGCCATGTTGAAACGCCACGCGATCATTCTGGCCGGTCTGCTGCTCACCGGCGCGCACGCGTGGGCGGCGCCGGCGCGGCTGCTCTGTCTCGATCCGGCGGGGGAGGATGGCGGCTTCCTGGGCATCTCAGGCGAACTGCCCGCCGCGTCCGCCCTCGTCCGCGCCCGTTATGATGCGACGAATCTCTACGTCACGGTGACGCAGTCCGTCACGAACCGCGCCGCGATCAAGGCCGTCGGTGCGCCCGGTCAACCGACGCGGATTTTCGGCGGTTCGGTCATCGAACTCTTCCTGGCCCCCGATCCCGCGGGAACGGATTACTACCAGATCGCCGCGAATCCCTCCGGCGTCGTCTACCAGGCCCGGGGCGGCGACTTTTCCTGGCGCCCGTCCGCGCCGATCGACTGCCGGCCGGAGATCGGCGAGGACGCCTGGTCCGTCGCCTTCACCGTTCCGTTCAAGGGCCTTGGCCGTGCCACCCCCGCGAAGGGGGAGCGCTGGGGCGCGAACTTCAGCTGCGGACCGAGCTGGGCGGCCGTCTCCGATTTTCACACCCCGTCGCAGTTCGGCACCTTGTTGTTCGGCGAGACGCGTCCGACAGCCTCGATCGACACGTTCGTCATCCGCGACGACCACTGCCGGTTCCAGGTGACGAGCCGCGCCGATGTCCCGCTCGCCGTCAACCTGCGCATCGACGGCCGGCCGGCCGGGAAGGGCGACAATCTGCTGGCGAAACGCGGAGCGAGCCTGCTCCAGGTGCGGGCACTGCAATCACAGGAGGCGACACACAAGGGGATCCGCACCGTCGAGCTGACGGTGACCGACGCCGCATCCGGAGCGGTGGTGGCGGAACGGCGAGGTGTGATCGGGGGACGCGCGATGGATCTGCTCGTGCTGGACCAGTACTACTACGACCTGACCAACGGCGCCGCGTTGCGCTACGCGACGCGCGGTGCGGAACGCGTCGACCTGCAGGTGGCGGCCGTCGGCCGGGAAGACGCGAAGCGCCTTGCCGCCCAGCCCGCGACGGGGCGGCTCCCGCTGGAGGGATTCGCGCCTGGCGCCTACCGCCTCTCGGTCGAGCGCGGCGGCCGGCCGGTGGCCGCCACGGTCTTTGTCCTGCGCCCGGCCGGCGCGTCGGAAGCCGCGCCGGCCGCGCCTGCAGGCGTCCTGTCGGCCACGGGGGCCGTGCTGACGGTCGGCGGGGTCCCGGTCTATCCCGTCGTCACGCAGCCGCAAAGCCTGCTGAACATCCGCGGCTGCACCGGGTCGGCCTTCGTCGACACGCCGGTGGTCGGCTACCGCTACCCGGACGACGACGCCCGGCACCTCGCGGTCGCCTCCGAGGCCGTCAAGGCCGGCGGAAAAACGCCGCGCACGCTCTACCGCCTCTGCTACGAGGCGCAGTTTCCCGTGATCCTCTTCCGACCGGACGCCCCCGCCGCCGACCGGGTGGTGGACGATATCGCGCCCTTCTACGCGCGCCTCTACCATCTGCTGAAGGCGGCGCATCCCGGGCTGCTCTTCTCGATCCAGAACGACGGCCAGCGCCACCAGAAGGCCCTGGCCCGGAGTTGCGACGTCCTCGAGACCGCCTACTGGAGCAGCGGCTATGCCACCTGCCTGGTGCCGAAGCTCGACCGCGACCTCGCCGCGGCGCGCGACAATGCCGGGCCGGACAAGCCGATCCTCGTCTGGCTCGGCGGTTCGCTGCCGAGCGGTCTGACACGCTCGGCCGAGGAACTCCGCGCCGGCATCTATCTCTCGCTGATCCGCGGCATGGCCGGCAACGTGATCCACCTGGGCCACGGCAACATTCCGAAGTCGCGGACGCGCGAGTGGTCGCTCCTTGCCAACATCGAAGGCGAGATCAACGCCTTCTACTCCGATTTTGTCCGGTGGGATCCGGCCGACGCGCTGCTGCCGGCGTCGCTCGGCGAGCGCCATCCCGGCAGCTTCGCCATGGCACTGCGACGACGGGTGAACGCGGCAGGCGGCATGGACTATCTGCTGCTCGTGCTCAACCTGAGCGCGACGGCCAACAGCCTCGACCTGGCGTTTCACGGCGGAAAATTGCCGCGACTGACGGACCGGACGTTCACGCCCTACGAACCCCGTCTCTTCCGCTGGACCGTGCCCTGAGGGCCGTCCGTCCAGGCGGCGGCGGGCGACGCGCGGCTCTCATGAGGTGCACCGATATGCAACTGGAAACACTGATCGCTCGCAACCGCTCCTTCCGGCGGTTTCATCCGGAACCGCGCCCCGGGCGCGCCAGCCTCGAGGCGTGGGTCGGCCTGGCCCGGCTGGCCGCCAGCGGCGGCAACCGCCAGCCGCTGCGCTACTGGCTCGTCGACACGCCCGCAGACTGCGCGGCGGTCTTTCCCCATACCCGCTGGGCGGGGCTTCTCAAGGGGTGGCGCCCAGCGCCGAATGAGGTGCCGACCGCCTACGTGCTCGTGCTGGCGGCGCCCGGCGGCGCGACGCCCCAGGCCGATGCCGGCATCGCCATGCAGACGCTCCTGCTGGCCGCCGTCGGCGCGGGATTCGGCGGCTGCATGCTCGGGGCCATCGACCGCCCGGCCATCATGCAGGCCCTCGGCATCCCCGCCGCGTTCGAACTGCTCTACGCCGTGGCGTTTGGCAAGCCCGCCGAGACCTGCCTGCTCGAGGAGGCCCGCGGCGAAGACATCGCCTACTACCGCACGGACGACGGAGTGCATCACGTCCCGAAGCTTCCGCTGGCCTCGCTGATTCTCAACTGACAGTATCAACCGGAAACCGAAGAGAAAACACCATGGGCATCACGCTTTGGACCCACTACGAGAATGTCGCGCGGCGCATCGAGGCCGACGCCTTCAAAGGCATTGGGACGCTGGCCGACTGGCAGCGCGTCCGCGGGCGCATCCGGGAGGAGTTCCTCGTGTCGATGGGGCTCGACTCCACCGCGCCGCAGTGCGATCCGGCGCCGCGCGATTACGGTGAGTTCAAGGGCGAGGGCTACCGCGCGCGCAAGCTCGCCTACCAGATGCTGCCCGACTGCTGGATCAGCGCGACGGTCTACTATCCCGATCCGCTGCCGCCCGGCCGCCTGCCGGCCGTGCTGCACCTCTGCGGCCACGCCGGGATCGGCATCCTCTACTACCAGCCGCGGGTCGTCATGCTGGCCCGGCGCGGCTACGTGGCGATGATCGTCGACACCATCGAGCAGCACGATTCCGGCGGCGACCACCACGGCACGTATAGCCGCCGCCGCTACGACTGGATCTCGATGGGCTACACCGCGGCGGGCGGCGAGCTCTACAACGGCATGCGCGCGCTTGATGTGCTGACGGCGCTGCCCGAGGTCGATCCCGCGCGCATCGGCGCCACCGGCGCCTCCGGCGGCGGGGCCCAGAGCTTCTTCCTGACCGTCGCGGACGAGCGCATCCGGGCGCTGGCCACGTCCTGCGGCGTCACCATGCCGCGCGCTTCCATCGAGGACCGCCATCTGCACGGCCATTGCGACTGCATGTACCCGATCAACCGCTTCCAGCGCTGCACCAGCGAGTTTGCCGCACTGATCGCGCCGCGCCCGGCACTCTACGCCAACGCCAGCGAGGATTCGCTCTTCTCGGCTTCGGAGTACCACGCGCTGGTCGAGCAGACCAGGCGCATCTACCGGCTCTACGGGTGCGAGGAGCATTGCGACCGATTCGTCTATCCGGGACCGCACGCGGTCACGGTCGAGGCCCATGATACCATCAACCGCTGGTTCGACCGCCACCTGGCGGGCGGGGAGCGCCCCGGGCTGCGGCCGCCCCCGCTGGATGTCGACGAGCGCGCCGTGACGATCTTCAATGGCGCCGCGCCCGAATCCAACAAGATGCGCCTGGTGCCGGAGACGCTCTCGCCAATCGGGTCGCTCTCCCTGCCGGAGAGTCCCGAGGAGTGGCCCGCGTTGCGCGCGGCGGCCGTGGCGCGCCTGCGGCGGGAGGTCTGCTTCCTTCTCGACCGCGACGAGGCGCCGCTGTCGTGCCGTCCCGTGGGCGACTGGATCGAGGGGGACGGCAAGCCGCCGATCCGGCGCCAGATCTGGCGCGGCGAGATGGCGGGCATGGATATCTGGATCAAGGCGCTGGCATGGCCCGGGGACAGCAGCGGCAAGGTGCTAGTCGCCTGGTGCGCTCCCGACGAGATCGCCAACGATCTTCTGGGACGCCTATCCGGCGCCGACGGCGGCTGCAGCCTGGTCACGGTCGAGGGGCGCACCGGCGGCTGGAACGCTGGTGACTCCTGTATGACATGGGACATTCTGCGCGGCGGTGCGCTGGTCGGGCTGACCCCGGCACTGCTGCAGCTTCAGGAGATGGCGCAGGTGCTGAAGTTCCTGCGCGGGCTTCCCAGTTTCCGCGGCCGCCAGTTCTACCTGTACGGGCGGGGAGATGTCGGCGCCGCGTGCCTCTACCAGGCGGCCTTTGACGAAACGATCGCCGGCGTCATCACGGAGAACCAGCCCCGCACGCACCGCGACGGCGCCTATCTGCCCGGCGTGCTGCGCGTGCTCGATCTCGACGAGGCGGCCGGCCTGGTCGCCCCCCGTCCGGTCTGCCTGGTGACGCCGCAGTACGCCCGCCGCAACTGGACCGGCCGCCTCTACCAGCGGCTGGGCGTGCCGCAACGCTACTCGCAGGCCGGCAGCCTTAGCCAGGCCATCAGGACGGTGCTGGCCCTGTAGCCGGGAAGACGCCCAAAGTTGACGTTTCTTCCTTTTATCATGTAAACTCATTTCAAGTCTGGAAGCACCGGACGCTCATGCAACCGGCGCATGTAAGAACCTACACAGGCCTGTGGGCGCAGCGACCTTGAGACAAGGCAGGCGCCTCGGGAACCGAGAGCCCCGCAAAAAAACGCATGGGAGAGCTGTCATGAAAAAGAGTGTCTTTGCTTGGTTGACGTTGTTCTGCGGCGTTGGCTTGCTGTCTGCCGATACCTACTACGTCGCCGCAACCGGCGGCAGCGACGCGGCCGCCGGGACGGAGGCGGCGCCTTTCGCGACAGTCGAGAAGGGCGTCCAGACGGCGCAGGACGGCGACACGGTCGTGCTCCTCGCGGGCACGCACACCCTCGCGACCGCCGGCGAATGGCTGCTTGTCGACAA
>CAYPJN010000172.1:0-1219 GCA_964411055.1 uncultured Lentisphaerales bacterium
ACCAACCACCAACCACCAACCACCAACCACCAACCACCAACCATCAACCACCAACCACCCACCATCAACCACCAACCACCAACCACCAACCATCCACCACCAACCACCAACCACGCACCATCAACCACCAACCACCCACCATCAACCACCAACCACCCACCACCAACTACTCCCAGCCGGACGCCACGGGCCACTTCGGCCCCTATGGCGGGCGCTACGTCGGCGAGACGCTGATCGCGGCCCTGGCCGACCTGGAGGCCGCCTGGAACGCGGCGCGCGTGGATCCGGCCTTTCTGGCCGAATTCCAGGCCCTGCTGCGCGATTACGCGGGCCGGCCCACGCCGCTCGATTACGCGGAACGCCTCTCGGATCACATCGGCGGGGCGCGTATCTTCCTCAAGCGCGAGGACTGTGCGCACACGGGCGCCCACAAGATCAACAATGTCATCGGCCAGGGACTGCTGGCCCGCCGCATGGGTAAGCGCAAGGTGATCGCCGAGACCGGTGCCGGCCAGCATGGTGTCGCGACCGCGACAATCGCCGCGCGCTTCGGCATGTCCTGCAAAATCTTCATGGGCGAGGAGGATGTGCGCCGTCAGGCGCCCAACGTCCTGCGCATGCGGCTGCTCGGCGCCGAGGTGGTGCCCGTCGCCGCGGGCACGCGCACGCTCAAGGACGCCATGAACGAGGCCCTGCGCTACTGGGTGGCTGAGGTCGAGGATACCTTCTACGTCATCGGCACCGTCTCCGGGCCGCACCCCTACCCCGTCATGGTCCGCGACTTCCAGCGCGTCATCGGCGACGAGGCGCGGCGGCAGTTTCTCGAACGCGCGGGGCGGCTGCCCGACCTGCTGGTGGCGTGCGTCGGCGGGGGCAGCAACGCCATGGGCCTCTTCTATCCCTTCCTGGCCGATCCCTGCGCGATGCTGGGCGCCGAGGCGGCCGGCGACGGGCTCGATACGCCGCGCCATGCCGCCTCGATCAGCGGCGGCTCGCCCGGCACGCTGCACGGCGCGATGACTTACCTGCTGCAGAGCGACGAGGGCCAGATCCACGAGGCGTGGTCGATCTCCGCGGGACTCGACTATCCCGGTGTCGGCCCCGAACACGCCCTGCTGCATGACCTCGGGCGCGTGCGCTACACGGGCGTGACCGACACGGAGGCCGTCGAGGCCTTCCAGCTCCTCTGCCGCTTCGAGGGCATCATTCCGGCGCTCGA
>CAYPJN010000172.1:1319-6145 GCA_964411055.1 uncultured Lentisphaerales bacterium
CGCAAGGCGCTGGTCGCCTTCCTGACGGCCGGCGATCCCGACGCCGCCACCAGCCTGGAGATCCTCCGGGCCGCCTGTGCGGCGGGCGCCGACATCCTCGAATTGGGCGTGCCCTTCTCCGACCCCACCTGCGATGGCCCGGTGATCCAGGCTGCCTCGGAACGCGCCCTGCGCGGCGGCATGTCGCTGGCCGGGAGCTTCCGCCTGGCGGCGGAGCTGCGCCGGACCGTGACGACGCCCATCGTGCTCTTCAGCTACTACAATCCGATCTTCAAGTTCGGGCTGGAGCGCGCAGCGGTGGCGGCCGTGGCGGCGGGTGTGGACGGCCTGCTCGTAGTCGATCTGCCGCCCGAGGAGGCCGGGCCGCTGACCGCAGCGCTCTCCGGCACGGATATCCATCTGATCCGCCTGGCGGCGCCCACGACACGGCCCGAGCGCATCCGCATGCTGGCCGATGGAGCGGGAGGCTTCCTCTACCTGATCAGCCGCACCGGCGTCACCGGCACCGGCGGACTCGACTACGCGGCCATTGCCCGCCAGGCGGCGGCGGTCAAGGCGGCCTGTCCGCATCCCGTCTGCATCGGCTTCGGCATCGCGTCGGGCGACGATGCGCGCGCGCTCGCCCCGCTGGCCGACGGACTCGTCGTCGGCTCCGCGCTCGTGCGTATCGTCGCCGGGTCGCCGTCCGCCGCCGACCTCCCCGCGCGCGTGGCGGCCAAGATCCGCGAAATCCGCGCCGGGATGGACGCATAGGCGCGTTTGCAGAGCGGCTGGCTAACCTGCCGTCCCACCTACACGCCACCGCCGTCCATGTGTTTTTGCGTGGCGCCCGACCGCACTACAAACTCAGGTGGTGGCGCGAGGCTGACGTGTTCGCCGCGCCGGACGGCGCGCGGACGGCGCGAACGCGGCCAGCGTGTCGAAGAAACGCGCGAAGAAACGCGCCGGATCCACCGTCACGGCCAGCCGGTGCGGCTGCTCTTTGCCCTCGTCGCGCGGCACCGTCCATCCCAGGGTCGGCGCCGCCAGCGACACGTCCACGAACCGATCCTCGTAGGTGCAGACGTCCGGGTCGAACAGCCCGACGGCGGCCAGCGGGTCGTGGAAGGTCACCTGGGGGCAACGGCTGAACCAGACCTCCGCAAAATCGCGGACAGGGGCAAGGGCAGGGATCGCGGCAAAGCGCTCGCGTGCCTCGCCGCTGGGCAGGCGGACCTGCGTGGTCACATCGAGGCCGTAGCTGACATGCAGGGGCGGACGCGCATGAAAGGTGTTGCCATAGGCGATGGCGGCGGCATGCGGATCACAGCGTGCGTTCCACTCGCCGCCCAGAGCGGTATGGAACCGGCCGCACATCAGCACCAACCGCTTGAGCAGGGCGGGGAGCGCGGGATCGGTCGCGAAGAGCACGCCGATGTTGGTCATCGGTCCTACCGCCAGAAGCGTCACTTCGCCGGGATTGGCTCGAATCGTCTCCCTCAGGAAGGCGATCGCGGTGTTCAAGCGCGTGAACTTCTTGTGTGGCCACGTTCCAAGGGCGTCGGCCTGCTGCGCCTGCTTCTGGGGCATGTCGATGAACAGGGCCGACTCGCAGCCCACATGAACCGGCACCGCGCCGCGGCCGAGATGGCGGCAGACCGCCGACACCATTTCCGCGCGGCGCTCCGGTTCGCCCGTCACTGTGGTCACCCCGAGCAGCTCGCAGCGCGGCTCGCAGAGCAGGTAGGTCAGCGCCAGGGCATCGTCGATGTCGGTGCCGATATCCGTGTCGAACAGCACTTTTTCCGTTGACATATGCATGTCACTCCCGCCGGCATGACAGGTTGCCACCGGCCTCACGCCCCGCGGCGTGGTTCATGCCTGTAGGGTAGTCCATTGCCGGGCCCTCCGCAAGCGACAAGCTGCAAGGTTCAAGGTTCAAGTCACAAGGCTTGCCAGACGGCGCGGAACATGCTATCTAACATTGTAATCGAAAGCGGGCAGAACCATGAATACGTACAATCCAGCAATGAATTATCCGCTGGGGAAGGAGCTCGACTATGAGCCTCCTCCTCAAGCTTCTCATCTATGCCGTGGTCGGCAGTAGCGAATGGTACCTCGCGCTCAGGCGCACCCTCGCCTGCGCCCGCGGCGAGCGCTCCCTGATGGTCACCATCGTTTTCCTCGAGAACATCCTCGGGCTCTGGGTGCTGGCGAACTTCGTCCGCGAGAGCGACTGGGCCGTGGCCATCAGCTACTCCGTCGGCGGGGCGCTGGGAGCATTGCTGATCAACGCCAAGAAGCCGGAGGCGGAACAGGAAACGGGATCCGACGTTGCCGCCATGGCCTCCGGCGGAGAACCGGAGCCCGCGCCGCTGACGGCGGGGGCCGCGGCCGCCGGCGCCTAGGCTGACGCTACGCATGACGCTGATCGACACGCCGCCGCCGGTCTCGCTGGCCAACCTGGTTCCGAGGGACCGGCTCCTGCGTGCCATCCGGGGCTTCTTCCATGCCGTCGGCTACATCGAGGTGGAGACGCCCGTGCGCATCCCGGCGCCGGCGGCCGAGACGCACATCGACTGCCCGGCCGCCGAGGGCGCCTGGCTGCGCGCCTCGCCGGAGCTCCAGATGAAGCGCCTGGTGGCCGCCGGCGCGGAGCGCATCTTTCAACTGGGGCCCTGCTTCCGCCGCGGCGAGCGCGGACGGCGCCACAACCCGGAGTTCACCCTGCTCGAATGGTACCGCGCCGGCGCGGACAGCGACGCCATGCGCGACGAGTGCCGCGGCCTGGTGCGCCACGTGGTTCGCGAACTCGCCGGCGGCACGCGCTTCGCCTGGCAGGGAACCGTTGTCGACGTGGGCGGCGACTGGGAGCGCCTGAGCGTGACGGAGGCCTTCGCGCGCTGGGCCGGATGGGATCCGGTGCGCGACTGGGATCCGGAGCGTTTCGATTCCGACCTCGTCGGGCGCGTCGAGCCGCGGCTGCCGCGGGAACGCCCCTGCATCCTGGAGGACTATCCCGCGGCGGCGGCCTCGCTGGCGCGTCTGCGTCCCGGCAACCCGCGGGTCGCCGAGCGCTGGGAGCTCTACCTGGGCGGGATGGAGTTGGCCAACGCCTACGCCGAGCTGACCGACGGCGCCGCCCAGCGCGCGCGCTTCATCGAGGCCAACGAAGCGCGACTGGCGGACGGACGTGAATCCTATCCGCTCGACGAGGAGTTTCTTGGTGATCTTGAAGGCGGACGCTTTCCGCCATGCGGCGGCATCGCCCTGGGCGTCGACCGGCTGGCGATGCTGCTCTGCGACGCGGCGTCCATCGACGAAGTGCGGCCCTTCTGCCCGCCCGTCGGCGGGCTGTGGTAGGTATTCGGCTGGTGTCCGTGGAGCGTCAGGCCCGGAGCAAGGGGAGGCGGTCAAACGAATGCTGGCGTTCGATTGAAAAGCCTGTTGCACATGGTTTGCCATCCCCTACAGCGTCGTCGCCAGCAGCGTGGCGCCGGAAGCGCGGGGTGCAAACGTGTAGTCCGCCACGCAGGCCGGGACAAGCAGGCTCTCCCCGGCGGCCAGCTTCTCGCAAGACGCACCCACCTGGAGTTCGCCGGCACCCTCCGCGACGAAGAGCACATGGAAGCTCTCTCCGGCCGGATCGAGCCGCTGCGGCCGTGTCAGACGCGCGCGCCGCAGGGTGAAGTCGGCCGTCGCGCTGCACGTCTGCCAGACATCGGGCGTGCCGCAGGGTGGCGCGACGTGAGGAACCGGCAGCGACCAGTCGATGGCCGCGAGCGCCTGCTCGACATGCAGCGGGCGCGGCTGCCCCGCCGCATCGACACGGTTCCAGTCGTACAACCGGTAGGTCGTGTTGGCGCTCTGCTGCACCTCGTAGACGAGGCAGCCGGCCCCGATGGCATGCACCAGGCCGCCGGGAACGTGGAGCGTGCCGCCGGCCGTGGCGGGATGCGGGACGAGCAGCGACTCGACCGTGCCCGCGGCCAGGGCCGCACGGAGACGTTCCGGCGTCGTTCCGTGCGCCAGCCCCGCGTAGATCCGGGCGCCGGGCGCGGTCGCCAGCAGATGCCAGCTCTCGTTCTTGCTCTCGGCTCCCAGGCGCCGCGCCGCCTCGCGGGTGGGATGCACCTGCACGCTGAGGCTGGCCTGCGCGTCGATGATCTTGAAGAGCAGCGGGAAGCGGTGCGGCTCGGGCGCCCGGGCGCCGAGCAGCTCGCGCCCGAAGCGCCGGGCCAGGTCGGCCAGCGTCGCCCCGGCCAACGGGCCGTTGAGCAGCGGCCCGCTGCCGTCGGGATGCGCCGAGATCTCCCATGACTCGCCGCAGGCGTCCGGCAGGCCGGCGCGGCCGAAGTGCCGCGCAAGGCGGTCGCCGCCCCAGACGAACGTCTTGTAGCAGGGGGCGAACCGCAGCGGATAGTCCGGTAGCGGCTTCATGTGCCGCCGCGCTCCGCGACGTCCGCCGCGCCGCCCTTGGGCGTCGGTCTCGGGATGGGACGGTCCAGGCGCCGCAGCACCTTCTTGAGGTCGTCCCAGGCGTCGCGCTTCACCGTGGGGAAACGCAGCAGGTAGGCGGGATGGAAGGTGGGCATCAGCGGAATGCCCTCGAAGCGGGACCAGATGCCGCGCAACCGCGTGATGCCCGCGCTGCCGAGCAGGCCGAGGATGGCCGTGTTGCCCATGGCGACGATCGTGCGGGGGCGGATAATGCCGATCTGCTCCTTCAGGAAGGGCAGGCAGGCCGCCATCTCGGCGGGCGTGGGCGGCCGGTTCTCCGGCGGACGGCACTTGCAGATGTTGGCGATGAAGACCTCCTCGCGCGTGAAGCCCATGCCGGCGATCAT
>CAYPJN010000173.1:0-1434 GCA_964411055.1 uncultured Lentisphaerales bacterium
TGCCGCCCGCTCCTCCATGCGCCCCCCGCGCGCCCCCCTGTGGCTAACCGATTACAGTCGAAGGCTGTCGAGTCGAAGGCCTTGCGACCGGGTTGCCAGTGGGAAATGCCATGGCTAACCGAACACAACCGAAGGCCCACGAGTGCTTGCAGGCAACCCATGCACCTATCTATAATGATGCGCATTCGGCGGTCGCCGCGGTGGCGCCCCCTGTTCCAGGAAACCCGGTAGATGAACATCAAGACCAAGAAACACGCCTTCAAGGCCGAGGTCAGCGAGGTGCTCGACCTCGTCGTCCACTCGCTCTACTCCAAGAAGGAGATCTTCCTGCGCGAGCTGATCTCCAACGCCTCCGACGCCATCGACCGCGCCCAGTACCTGGGGCTCACGGACAAGACGATCATCGCCGACTCGCCCGCCTGGGAGATCGGCATCGTCGCCGACAAGGCCGCACGCACGCTGCGGGTCAGCGACAACGGCATCGGCATGAACGCCGAGGAGGCCGAGTCCAACCTGGGGACGGTCGCGCGCTCGGGCACGCAGGCCTTCCTCGATTCTCTCAAGCAGGAGGCGGGCTCCAACGCGCCCGAACTGATCGGCCAGTTCGGCGTGGGCTTCTACTCCGCCTTCATGGTGGCGCGCAAGGTCACCGTCGACACCCTGCGCCGCGGCGTGGGGCAGGAGGCCGTGCGCTGGATCTCTGACGGACAGGGCAGCTACACGACCGGCCCCTCCGACCGCCAGACCCCGGGCACCACGGTCACCATCGAGCTGATGCCGGAGCACGAGCACCTGATCGAGGAATGGCAGATCAAGGCGCTCGTCAAGCGCTACTCCGACTTCATCGCCTACCCCATCCGCCTGGCTGCCGGCGGCAAGGAGATCGATCCCAAGTCCGAGCCGCTCAACACCATGCGCGCGCTCTGGCACCGCGACAAGAGCGGGATCAAGGCCGAGGAGTATGCCGAGTTCTACAAGCACCTCACCCACGACTACGCCGCGCCCATGCGCACTATCCATTACGCCGCCGAGGGCCAGCTCGAGTTCCGCGCCCTGCTCTTCCTTCCGGAGAAGCCGCCCTTCGACCTCTTCCTGCCGAACCGCAAGCACGGCCTGCAGCTCTATGTCCGCAACGTCTTCATCGGGTCGGACTTCGAGGCGCTCCTGCCCGAGTACCTGCGCTTCGTCAAGGGCGTCGTCGACTCGAGCGACCTGCCCCTCAACGTCTCCCGCGAGATGCTCCAGGACGACGCGGTCATCACGAAGATCCGCAAGAACCTCGTCGGCCGCATCCTGTCGGAAATCGAGGGGCTCAAGCGCGACGACCTGCCGGCCTACACGGCCTTCTTCCGCGGCTTCGGGCGCGTGCTCAAGGAGGGGCTGCATTTCGACCACGAGAACGGCGACAAGCCCAAGGAACTGCTGCTCTTCGCC
>CAYPJN010000173.1:1444-6131 GCA_964411055.1 uncultured Lentisphaerales bacterium
TACCGCGACGCCATGCCGGCCGCCCAGAAGGAAATCTACTACCTGACGGCCGAGACGCTCGCCAACGCCCGCCGCAACCCGCATCTCGAGGCCTTCCGCAAGCGGGAGATCGACGTGCTTTTCTTCGCCGACCCGATCGACGAGTGGATCCTGGAGGCGCTGGAGGAGTACGACGGCTGCAAGCTGCGCGCGGTCGACCGCGGCGAGATCGGGCTGGGATCGGACGAGGAGCAGGCGCAGGCCAAACAGAAGCTGCAGGAGGACGATAAGCAGTTCCGCCCCCTGCTCGACTTCATCCGCGCCACGCTGTCGGACGATGTCAAGGAGGTGCGCCTCAGCAGCCGCCTCACCGATTCCGCCTGTTGCCTGGTGGCCGACGAGGCCGCCATGAATCCCGGGATGCGCCGCATGATGCAGGCGATGGGCCAGGAAGTGCCGAAGTCGCGGCGCGTGCTCGAGGTCAATCCGTCCCATCCGCTCCTGAAGCGTCTGTTGGAGCGGCTCGGCACGGAGCGCGAGAGCCCGGCCTTCGCCGCGCAGGCGGGTCTGCTCTACGACCTGGCGCTGGTGGCCGAGGGCTCCCAGCCCCGCGACCCGCAGGCCTTCACGCAGGCGCTGGCCAGCCGGCTGGCGGAATAGCCGAGGAGAGCCCCGCATGCCTGTCCCGCTTCCGCGCCTCCTTTCGCCGGCCCTGCTGCTGCTCGGCGCGGTCCTGACAGCCGGCGCCGCGCCACGGCCGCTCGTCTTCGTGACCATCCCGCCGCAGCGCTGGCTGGTGCGGAGGCTGGCCGGCGAGGCGGTGGAGGTGGAACTGCTGGTGGCCCCGGGCCATAACCCGCACACCTTCGAGCCCGCGGGACGCCAGTTGGCGCGCCTGGCGCGGGCGCGGGGCTGGATGACCGTCGGTCTGCCCTTCGAGCGCACACTCCTGGCCAAGGCGCGCGCGACGCGTCCCGGCTTGGCGGAGTATCCGGTCCACGCCGGGGTGCCGCGCCTCGGCGCCCCGCCCCACCCGTCCCGCGGCCATGGCCACGACGTTTCGGCCGCCGGTGCGGAGGCCTGTTGCGAGGCGGAAGGCGCGGATCCCCATCTCTGGCTCGCGCCGCGCAACATGGCGGTGATGGCCACCAACACCTGCCACGCACTGCAAGATATCATGCCGCAGGAGCAGCCGCGCCTGGACGCCGCCCTCGCGGAACTGACGGGCGCGCTGGCGCGCCTGGAACGCGAACTCGCGGCCACGCTGGCTCCCGTGGCCGGCCAAACCTTCTGGGTCTACCATCCGTCATGGGCCTACTTCGCGGCGGCGTTCGGACTGCGCCAGCAGGCCGTCGAACAGGAGGGCCGCGAACCATCGGGACGCCAAATGGCCCGGCTCATCGAGTCGGCGCGCGCGGCCCGCGCCCGCGTGCTCTTCGCGGATCCGCAGTTCGATCCCGGCCCGGTCCGCACGCTGTCGCGGCAGCTTGGCGCGCGGGTGGTCACGCTCGACCCGCTGGCCGAAGCCTGGCCCGAAAACATGCGCAGCGTGGCCGCCGCCCTCCGCGACGCGCTGCACGCGCCGCCCACAATTGACCCCTGACTGCGATCGACGAACTCGGCGTGGTAGCAGGCGAAACAGGCGCAGCAGCGTCCCTGCCATGCCGGACGCCCGCCGGACACCACCACATTGCCGACGAGACAGACGCGCGCGCAGATGCCGCACTGCGTGCAGGCATCGGTCGTCCAGAACGCCTGATCGCGTCCGCGGAAGGCCTTGCGGTGAAGTTAGCAAACGAGATCTGGCACGCATATTGCTTAATCGGAACATTAGGTTCTTGACTTGTTCATTGCGGAACGGTTGGCGCCGTCCCGTGGCTGTATCCGGAGGAGAAACATGCGAGGAAGACTGCTGGGATGGATTGGCGCGGGAGTGCTGTCCGCGGCCGCGTGTCGGGCCGCCGAGCCGGTGCCGCGGCTCGATTTCGACTTCGGCGTGCGTACGGCGCAAGGCATCGCGGACCGGGCCGGCAGCGGCCTGGTGCTGAAGCCGGGCGCCAAAACGCGCATCGAAGGAGGCGCGCTGGTCTTCGATGGATCGGTCGCCGCCGAAACCTCCGCCGACGAGGCCGCGTTCCGCAAGTGGCTCAAGGGTATCGACCTGCGCGAGCTTTCCGGCGCCTTCTGGATCCGCTTCGACCGTGTGCCCTCCCGCGGCACGTCCCCATCACTCGGACTTTTCGATTGCCGCACCGACAAGGATGGGCGCATCGAGCTGGCGCTTCCGGCCGCCCCCACCGAGATCATGGCCGGCGAACTGGTCATGCGCGGCAAGACGCGCGTGGAAAAGGGCAAGTGGTATCACGTTGAGTTCAACTACTCCGCCAACCGGCGGCGCTACTCGCTCTTCCTCGACGGACGCTGGCAGGTGGAGAACGACCAGCTCGTGCTGCCCGCGCCGACCCTCGGGCCGCCGCGCATGGGACGCGGTTTCCAAGGGGCGGTCCGCGAACTGAAGCTCTACGACGCCGCGCTGGAGTCGGAGGCGCTGGCGATTGCCGACACGGCGGAGGCGGGCTACGCCGAACTGCGGCGGCGCGCCGCCGCCGTCGCCGCCGCGGCGGGCAATCCGGCCCTCAAAACCTGGGCCGGCGCGCTGGACCGCCGTGCCGACGCCCTGCAGAAGCTAACCGGGCGCACGACCGTCGCGCAGGTGCGGACATTGGAGCGCGACCTCGCCAACGCCGAGACGCTCGCGGCGGGGCTACGCGACAAGCCGGACGCGCTGGCCAACGCCCCCGTGACTAGCTACCTCCTGCCCGCCACGACGCAGGATCTGCTGCAGCCCTACGACCTGCCCCGTTGCGGACGACTTTCACGCATGCTCAACGTCTACGCGGCGCAGGGGGAGTTCGAATCCGCGCTGCTGGTGGTCGTGCCTTTCCGCCCGGTCAAGAACTTCACGCTGCGCGTCGGCGACCTGCGCGACGGAGCCCGCGTGGTGCCCGCGTCGGCCGTCGACGCCAAGATCGTCAAGCGCTGGTTCCGCAGCGGCGGCGCCTGGATGACCTACCATGCCGACAAGCGTCAGCGCGTTCTGGTGCCCGACCTGCTGATCAACGACGACCGCATCCTGCGGGTCGACGAGATCCGCGCCTCCAACGAGATGCTGATGCGCTACCCGCGCGGCGACCGGTACGTGGATATCAGCCGCTATGACTACGACCAGGCCTACCTGGACCAGATCAACACGCCCTTCCGCGACGCGCCGACACTCCAGCCGCTCGACCTGCCCGAGGCCGGGCGCAACCAGCCCTTCTGCCTGACCTTCCACGTGCCGGAGTCCGCGGCTCCCGGACTCTACTCCGGCACGGTCGCCCTGATGGCCGACGGGCAGTCCCTCGGGGAACTGGGCGTCAACCTGCGCGTGCTGCCTTTCGCTCTTCCGGAGCCCAAAACCTGCTACGACATCACGCGAACCTACTTCAGCCACATCAACAGCGCGCCGGACGCCAGTCCGGAACTTTTCGCCAACGCGCTGCGGAACCTCAAGGACTACAACCTGCTGCACGCCAGCCGCGTGGCCGACACTCCCTGGAAAATCGAGATCGCCAAGAAGGCCGGCTACCCGCTCAAGGAACTCGTGAGCGCGGGTTCGCCCTCGCCCGGCCACTGGCGACGCAACTTCGGCGGGCCATCGGGCGCGATCACGACCGAGGACCAGGCCTGCCTCGACCGGCTCTTCGCGCGCGACCTGCAGCGCCAGCTCGACTACTACGACCGGCACATCGGCCCCGGCACCATCTTCTTCAACTGCGGCGCCAGCGAGGCCTCCTCCTACGGCTCACTGGTCCATGGCCTGGAGCAGGGCGCCGACGCCTACCACGCGACCGGGCGGGCCTTCCTGATGACGCACGGCATGGGGGACGCCCTGCCCTTCTTCACCGGCGACTTCAACGACATGGACTCCACCACGCACATCAGCCGGGAGTGGGCCGACCTGTGGCACGCCGCCGGCGGCCGGATAATGAACTACGCCAATCCCTTCCCCGGCGCCGAGAATCCCGCCTGGTTCCGCCGCCGGATCGGTCTGCAGATGTACAAGGACCGCTACGACGGGCAGATGCTCCACGGCTACGTGACCCGCTTCTGGAACGAGTTCGCCGAGTGGCCCGGCGGCGACGGCAACTACCGCAATTTCGGGATGGCCTACGCACAGCAGAACGATGTCATCAGCACGCTGGCGCTGCTCGGCGCGCGCGAGGCCTACGACGATGTGCGCTACGCCACGCGTCTCCAGGAACTGGCCCTCGCCCACCGCGACGGCAAGGATGTCCGCCTCGCGCGCGAGGCCAAGCGCCAGCTCCACTGGCTCGAGCGCCTCGACGGCGAGCGCGCCGACATGGACGCCTTCCGCGCCGGCGCTGCGCACCGCATTGTAGCCATGATGGAATTGATCAAGATCCGCGGAGGAGGCCGTTGAACATGAAACCGTCCACCCGTTATCTCCTGCTGCCCGTCCTGGCCCTGAGCGGTTTGCTGGCCACGGCCCGGGGCGAGAAGAACATCATCGCGGTCGAGTACCGCGACCTGCCGTCCAACTTCGAGCGGTTGCCGCAGACCGAGCCGCAGAAGTGGAACTTCAACTTCCGCCCCTACGGCGCGATGGCCGCCTCCGTGCTCTGGAGCGATCCCATCATGCAGCGCG
>CAYPJN010000174.1:0-220 GCA_964411055.1 uncultured Lentisphaerales bacterium
CGCAGAGCGAGATGGATGCTATTTTCGACCAGGTCGAGTCGAAGAAGGACAAAGTTCGCCCGAAGGTGGCGTTCGAGCCGGGCGAGCTGGTCACGATTCTGGAGGGGGCCTTCAAGGGCTCCCAGGGTGCGATCACCGAAGTCGATCCCGACCGGGGCCGCCTGAAGGTCAACGTGATGATCTTCGGCAAGGAGGTTCCGGTCGAGCTGGAATACTGGCA
>CAYPJN010000174.1:307-6093 GCA_964411055.1 uncultured Lentisphaerales bacterium
GCTGACAACAGCTGGCTCGCTGGCACCGGCTGGGACCCGGGAGAGTCGCAAACGACGAGGACAACATGGCGAAGAAAGTAACAGGCATCATCCGCTTGCAGGTACCTGCGGGCGCCGCCAATCCGGCGCCGCCGATCGGGCCCGCGCTGGGCGCGCAGGGCGTCAACATCATGCAGTTCTGCAAGGAGTTCAACGCGCGCACGGCCGACAAGGCGGGCCTGATCATCCCCGTTGTGATCTCGGTCTACGCGGACCGCAGTTTCTCCTTCATCCTCAAGAGTCCTCCCGCCGCCGTGCTGCTGAAGCGCGCCGCGGGCCTGGCCAAAGGGTCGGGCGTGCCGAACCGCGAGAAGGTCGGCAAGGTCACCCGCGAGCAGATCCGCGAGATCGTCAAGCTCAAGCAGGCGGACATCAACGCGGCGGGCGAGGACGCGGCCATGCGCATCATCGAGGGCACGGCCCGCAGCATGGGCATCGAGGTCGAGTAAGGCGGGAGTGGCAGAACCATGGCAAAGCACGGCAAGAAATACCGCGACACACTCAAGCTGGCGCCCAAGGCGCCGGTCAGCCTCGAGGAGGCCATCGCCTTCGTCCAGGCGCACCCGGGCGCGAAGTTCGACGAGACCGTCGAGATCGCCATGCGCCTCGGCGTGGATGCCTCCAAGTCCGACCAGACCGTGCGCGGCACGGTCAGCCTGCCGCACGGCACGGGCAAGGCCGTGCGCGTGATCGTCTTCGCGGCCGGGGCGCCGGCCGACGCGGCGCGCGCGGCCGGCGCCGACGAGGCGGGCCACGACGACCTGATCGAGAAGGTCAAGGGCGGCTGGACGGAGTTCGACGTGGCGATCGCCACCACGGACGCCATGAAGGAGGTCCGCAAGCTCGGCCGCGTGCTGGGCCCGCGCGGCCTGATGCCGAATCCCAAGACCGGCACGGTCACGGACGACGTGGCCCCGGCGGTGGCGGCGGCCAAGGGCGGGCGCGTCGAGTTCCGCATGGACCGCACGGGCAACGTCAGCGTGCGCTGCGGCAAGCGCAGCTTCGAGGCTGGCAAGCTGCTGGAGAACATCCTGGCGATCGTCGAGGCCCTCGATGCCGAGCGGCCCGCCGGGGCCAAGGGTGCCTTCATCCGCACCTGCACCATCAGTTCGACCATGGGTGTCGGCATCCCGGTGCTGCTGCCCTCCAAGGAATAACGGGAGCCAATCATGAGACCCGAGAAAACCGAGATCATGCGGGAGATCACCGCCCGCCTGCAGGACGCCGACAGCGCGATCCTGCTGAGCTACGGCGGCCTGACGGTGGCGGAGATGCACGCGCTGCGCCAGGCGCTCCTGCCGGTCGGCGGGCGCGCGCTGGTGGCCAAGAACAGCATGCTGGGCAAGGCCGCCGCTTCGCTGGGATGGGAAGATCTTTCGGCGCTGCTGACGGGCCCGACGGCGGTCGTGACCGGCAAGGGGGATGCCTCCGAGCTGGCCAAGGCGCTGGTCGCGTTCGTCAAGGCGCACGAGAAGGCTGCAGTCAAGGGCGGTTGCCTCGACGGCAGGGTGCTGCAGGCGGCGGATGTGAACGCACTCTCCATGCTGCCATCGCGCCAGGCCATGCTCGGCCTGGTGGTGGGCACCGTGGCGGCGCCGCTGACGCAACTGGTTGGCGTGTTCAACCAGAAGCTGCTCTCCCTGCTGTATGTCCTGAAGGCAGTGGAAGCGAAGAAGGGCCAGGCCGCCTGACCGGCCCGGCAAGGTGAGTTGGATCTGGGAACGAACGACAAGAGGAACGAAGCATGAACGACGAAGCGAAGGTTGAAGTCTCCGGCAAGATGGCGGAATTCATCGACTGGGTGGGAACCCTGACGGTGCTCGAGCTCTCGAAGCTGGTCAAGGCCCTGGAAGAGGCCCTGGGCGTGTCGGCGGCGGCCCCCGTGGCCGTGGCGGCGGCCCCGGCGGCGGCGGCGGCCCCGGTCGAGGAGAAGACCGAGTTCGACGCGGTGCTGGCCGAGGTGGGCGCGAACAAGATCGCCGTCATCAAGGAGGTTCGCGCCATCACCGGCCTGGGCCTCAAGGAGGCGAAGGATCTGGTCGACGGCGCGCCGAAGCCCATCAAGACGGGCGTCTCCAAGGACGAGGCCGCCAAGATCAAGGAGCAGGTCGAGAAGGCCGGCGCCAAGGTCGAGATCAAGTAGGCCGCGCCCGCGTCCGCCTTTCCGAGCGGCCACCCGCACGACGCGCGGGTGGCCGCTGCTGCCGTTTCCCGCGTCAACCCGCACCAACCGCCTCCGAGGTAACCGATGGTAGAGAGACAAGTGTTCGGCAAGCTCAAGCCGGTTATCCAGCCGCCCAACCTGATCGAGATCCAGACGCAGTCGTACAAGGATTTCCTCCAGGCCGATCTGGCGCCCGCCCGGCGCGACAACGCCAAGGGACTGCAGGCGATCTTCCGCGAGGTCTTTCCCATCGAGAGCTTCGAGCCCGGGAAGTACGTGCTCGATTTCGTCAAGTACACCCTGGGCGAGCCGAAGCTCAGCGCCGTGGAGGCGCTCGCCAGCGGCGGGACATACGCGGCCCCCTTCCACGCGACCTTCACCCTCAAGGAGGGCGAGGAGGTGCGCGAGGAGGAGGTCTTCATGGGCGAGATCCCCCTGATGACGCCCGACGGCGCCTTCGTGGTCAACGGCGCCGAGCGTGTGATCGTCTCGCAGCTCCACCGCTCGCCCGGCGTCTGCACCGAGTCCGCCCTGCATGCCAACGGCCAGGCGCTCTATTCCGTGCGCCTGATCCCCGACCGCGGCTCCTGGATCGAGATCCAGTTCGACACCAGCGACATCATGTGGGTCTATCTCGACCGCCGCCGCCGCCGCCGCAAGTTCCACGCCACCACCTTCCTGCGCGCCCTGGGCTTCGGCTCCGACGAGCAGATCCTACGCCAGTTCTACACCTTCGCCAGCGTCCGCACCGCCGACGCCTTCACCGCCGAGCAGCTCGAATGGCTGCGTTTCAAGGACGACGTCATCGACGTCGACTCCCAGGCCGTCCTCTCGCGGCGCTACGAGCCGCTATCGGAAGCGCTGCTCAAGCAGATGGCGCAGGCCGGGTTCGCCGCGATCGACGTCATCGACGTCTCCTGGGACGAGGGCCTGCTGCTGAAGACCCTGGCCGCCGACCCCACGCGCTCCGAGGAGGAGGCGCTCAACGACATTTACCGCCGCCTGCGCCCGGGCGACCCCGCCACGGCCTCCAACGCCAAGCAGCTCATCAAGCGCCTCTTCTTCGACCCGCGGCGCTACGACCTGGGGCGCGTCGGGCGCCACAAGATCAACCTCAAGCTCAAGCTGCAGGGCAAGGTGCCCGGGGACCTGCGCGTGCTGCACGAGAGCGGCATCGACGTGATCGAGTCCATCCGCATGCTGCTGGACATCAAGTCGGGGCGCGACGTCGTCGACGACATCGACCATCTCGGCAACCGGCGCATCCGCACCGCCGGCGAGCTGCTTGAGAACCAGTGCCGCATCGGCCTCGGCCGCACGGAGCGCCTGATCCGCGAGCGCATGAGCGTCTTCGACGCCGGCGCCAACGGCGTGCTCTCGCCCGCGCGTTTGGTCAACAGCAAGTCCCTCGCCGCCGTGGTGCAGGACTTCTTCGGGCGCAGCCAGCTCAGCCAGTTCATGGACCAGACCAACCCGCTCAGCGGGCTGGCCCACAAGCGCCGCCTCTCGGCGCTCGGCCCGGGCGGCCTCAGCCGCGAGCGCGCCGGCTTCGAGGTGCGCGACGTGCACAGCTCGCACTACGGGCGCATCTGCCCCATCGAGACGCCCGAGGGCCCGAACATCGGCCTGATCTCCTCGCTGGGACTCTACGCGCGGATCAACGACTTCGGCTTCATCGAGAGCCCCTACCGCAAGGTCGCCGACGGCAAGGCGACCGGCGAGGTGGTCTACATGACGGCCGACGCCGAGGAGCAGTACGTCATCGCGCAGGCCAACTCGCCGCTCAAGGGCGACGGCAGCTTCGCCACGGAGCGCGTCCACGCCCGCTACCAGACCGAGTTCATCGAGGTGCCTCCGGCCAAGGTGCAGTACATGGACGTCTCGCCCATGCAGGTGATCTCCATCGCCGCGGGCCTGATCCCCTTCCTGGAGCACGACGACGCCAACCGCGCCCTGATGGGCGCCAACATGATGCGCCAGGCCGTGCCCCTGCTGCGCCCCGACCGGCCCTTCGTGGCCACCGGCCTCGAGGCGCGCGCGGCGTCCGACTCCTGCGTGACCGTCCGCGCCGCGGCCGACGGCGTCGTGGCCTACGTCTCGGCTACGGAGGTCATCGTCACCAAGAACGGCAAGCTCGGCACCGGACGCAACCGGCGCGGCGGACGCGGCGTGCAGCACTACGCGCTGCAGAAGTTCCGCCGCACGAACGCCGGCACCTGCTTCAACCAGAAGCCCGTCGTGCGGACCGGCCAGGCGGTGCGCGCCGGCGACGTGCTGGCCGACGGACCGGCCACGCGCGAGGGCGAGCTGGCGCTCGGCAAGAACCTGCTCGTGGCCTTCATGCCCTGGAGCGGCTACAACTTCGAGGACGCCATCCTGGTCAGCGACCGCGTCGTGCGCGACGACGTCTTCACCTCGGTCCACATCCAGGAGTTCGAGGTCGGGGCGCGCGACACCAAGCTCGGCCCCGAGGAGATCACGCGCGACATCCCGAACGTCGGCGAGGACGCCCTGCGCAACCTGGGCCAGGACGGCGTCATCCGCATCGGCGCCGAGGTGCGCCCTGGCGACATGCTCGTCGGCAAGATCACGCCCAAGAGCGAGACCGAACTGGCCCCCGAGGAGCGCCTGCTGCGCGCCATCTTCGGCGAGAAGGCCGCCGACGTCCGCGACACGTCGCTCACCGTGCCCAGCGGCGTCTACGGCATCGTCATGGACGTCAAGGTCACGGCGCAGCAGGATGCCCGCCGCGCCACTTCCGCCGGCGCGGTGCCGCTGCAGCGCCTGGCCGACGACGAGCCGGTCGACCATGTCGAGGACGACGCGCCGCGCACCCTGGAGATCGACGAGCCCGACGAGAACGCGGGCGAGATCAAGCCGCATGCCGAGGAACTCGACGTGCGCGACATCGAGGCCGACCGCAAGAAGCAGCGCGCCGCGCTCGAGGAACAGTTGACGACGGCCCTGAGCAACATCCTGCTGGGCGAGAAGATCCCCCTCGACGTCATCGACGTCGAGACGGGCGAGCCGATCATCCCGGCCAACCGCAAGATCACGAAGACCCTGCTCGCGCGCCTCGCGCGCGCCCACAGCCACATCCAGATCGAGCAGAGCCCCGTCCAGCAGAAGATCGAGGAGATCATCGGCGAGTTCCGCCCGAAGTTCGAGGCGCTCGACGCCCAGGCCGACGCCTTCGGGCTCGAGACCTTCGGCAGTGCCGAGGAGACCGGGGTCGTCAAGCAGGTCCGCGTCTACATCGCCAGCAAGAAGAACCTCTCGGTGGGCGACAAGCTCGCCGGGCGCCACGGCAACAAGGGTGTCGTGGCGCAGATCGTGCCGGCCTGCGACATGCCCTTCCTGCCGGACGGCTCCCCGGTCGACATCGTCCTCAACCCGCTCGGCGTGCCTTCGCGCATGAACGTGGGCCAGCTCTTCGAGACCTACCTCGGCGCGGCCTGCAAGGCGCTAGGCCTGCACGCGGCGACGCCGGTCTTCGACGGCTGCTCGGAGAGCGAGATCGACGCGCTGCTGCGCCGGGCGCGACAGGCCCAGGAGCAGACGCCCGGCGAGACAGCCTACCTCT
>CAYPJN010000175.1:0-6083 GCA_964411055.1 uncultured Lentisphaerales bacterium
AGACACGACGGGCGAGGTCATCGGCTTCTACCCTCAGGCGGCGCTGGTCTTCATCGGCCGCACCCTCGGCCCCGCCAAGGGCGGCCAGAACATGATCGAGCCGTGTCTCTGCGGCGTGCCGACCATCGTCGGCCCCCATACCCAGAACTTCCGTCCCGTGATGGCCGATCTGCTGGCGGCGCGGGCGCTGCTCCAGGTGGCGGATGCCGCCGGACTGAAGGCCGCGCTGTCGCGTCTGCTCGACAATCCCGCCGAACGCAAGGAGCTGGGCATGCGTGCCGCCGCAGCCGTCGCCGCGCGCACCGGCGTCGTGGATCGCTGCGCCCGCGAGCTGCTCGCGGCAATGGCCCCACGCGGCTGAGCCCCGCCATTTACGCGGCACATTCTGTTTCATCGATGGCATCGAACCGTGACTCATCATTCTTGCAAGGTAATGACCGCATGAACACCAGAGTCCCCCTTCACCTCACCAGCGGCGACATCGTCGGCGGTAAACTGGCCGCGGCAGGGCTGCCGGGAGAAATCCTCGTCTGGCACGATCTGCTCTACGACGGCCCCCGTCGCCCCGGCTGGCCGGACGATGCGCTCATCGAGGCGCGGGCCGCATTCATCGAGACCATGACCGGCGGCGGACTGACTCGCCAGCAGGTGCTCAAGGCGCTGCACGGCCAGTACCGCAAGCTGGCGTCAATCCCCCCCGGCCAACCGGTCGTCCTCTGGTTCGACGCGTGCCTCTTCGACCAGTCAATGCTCGTCCACCTGCTGGCCTGTCTGCACAATACGGAGGCAAGTCCGGTGGAGCTACTCTGCATCGACGCCTTTCCCGGCATCGAGCCCTATCATGGGCTCGGGCAGCTCGATGCGGCGCAGCTTGCCAGCCGCTACGGCGAACGCCGACCCGTCACCTCCGAGCAGTTCCACTACGCCGCTGCCGCGGACCACGCCTTCGCCACCGGGAATGCCACGCTGCTGGCCAACCTGGCGCGCGACGGCTCCGCACCGCTGCCCTGGGTGCCGGCAGCCGCGGCCCGCTGGCTTCAGGCGCAGCCCGATCCCGCGACGGGGCTGGGACGGCTGGAACAACTGGCACTGGACGCGATCCGCGGCGGAAACGCGTCACCGGCCGCCATTTTCGCGGCCGCCGCGGCCGCCGAGGCGCCGCCGCAGTACTGGGGCGACACCACGCTCTGGGCCGCTATCAATCGCCTGGCCGCGCGCAAGCCGTCCCTGGTTCGTATCGAGGGTCCCGCCGGGCGGCTGCCGCAGTGGGAGAGCAACCTTCCGCTCGGCGATTTCCGGATCACGCCTGTGGCGTACTAGCGTCCCGACAGGACGCGTTTCAGCAGAATTTCCGAGGTCGAGGTGTCGGCGCCGGCCGCGACCGCGGCCTGCAGCATCTTGCGGGCGGACTCCTGTGCGTAGCCGAGCTGACCCAGAGCCAGAAGCGTGTCTCGTATGACGGTCTCGGAGGCGGTCGGGGCGCCGGCGGGCGTTCGGAAGGCGAGGGCCTCGACGGGATCGATCTTGTCGCGCAGCTCGACGACCATGCGCTCGGCGGTCTTGCGTCCGATGCCATGCACCGAACTGAGCCGCTTGATGTCGCCCTCGGCCACGCAGCGCTTGAACTCAGCGGCCGTCAGGCCGCTGAGCACGCATAACGCCAGTTTCGGGCCGATGCCGCTGATGGTCATCAGCAGGTTGAAGAGCTGCTTCTCCTCGGCGGTGGCGAAGCCGAAGAGCAGTTCGTCGTCCTCGCGCACGATGTGGCTGACCAGCAGCCGGCACTCGGCTCCGGGCGCCGGCAGGCGGTCGTAGGTGCTCAGGGGAATGAGCACCTCGTAGCCGACTCCGCCGACGTCCAGCACCACGCGTGAGGGTTGCTTGTCGGCGAGCAGGCCCCGCAGCATCGCGATCATGACGGGTCTCCACCAGGCTCACTGGATTCCACAACACCGCCGGCCCCCGGATCGACCCCGTGCGCGTGCAGGTAGGCGCAGAGCTCGGCCTCGCCCATGTAGCGTCCGAGGGTCTTCGGGTCGCACTTCAGCAGGTTGACCGAGATCAGGCCGTCGAGGGAGAAGTTGAAATGCGGATCGACGTTGAAGGCCAACAGTCGTCCGCCCATTTTCAGGTACTGGCGCAGCAGGACAGGGATGCCCTTCTGCCCGCTCTCGATCTCCTGGATCAGCTTTGTGACGAGTTCCATGTTGTCGATGTAGGGATGAAAGTCGGGCAGGTTCCACTCGGCGCGCCGCGGGCGGCGCGGCCGCCGACGAGGCTTGACAAGGCGGGCCAGCTCGTGCTCGAAGTTGGTCAGGCGCAGGGAGCGCAGCAGCAGGTTGCGCGAGGCGTCGCAGTACTCGTTGGTGATGCTGACCGGCCCGAAGAGGTGATGGTAGCGCGGGTGGCGCACAATGAAGGCGCAGATGCCGCGCCAGAGCAGCAGCAGCGATTTGAAGGCCTTCTGGTATTCGGGGCGCACGAAGGAGCGGCCGAGCTCGATGGCCGGCTGCAACTGCCGCATGAGGCGCTCGTCGAAGCGGAAGCAGGTGTGGGTGTATAGGCCCTTGACGCCGCGCGCCGCCATGATCTCGTCCGCCAGCCCCAGGCGGTAGGCGCCGACGACCTCCCGCCGTTCGGTGTTCCAGAGGAAGAGATGGACATAGTCGTCGTCGAAACGGTCGAGGTCGATCGCCTTGCCCGTGCCCTCGCCCACGGCGCGGAAGGTGATCTCGCGCAGCCGGCCGATCTCGCGGAGGATCGACGGGATCTGCGGGGCACGGGCGTGGCAGACGCGCATCTCGCCGGCCGTCAGCAGCATCTGTCCGCCGGGCAGCGCGGCAAACTCGCGCGCCATGACTTCCGGATCGACCGGCGGGACGACCGTTTCGAGCTTGCGGCGCAGGGGCCGCCGAATGGCCGGCGGCAGCCGTGGCCGCGGCGGGCGCGGCGCGCTCTTGCGCTCGGCCAGGATGTACGTGCGGAGGCGGAGATACTGGATGAGCTGTTCGTCGGAGGCATACTCCTCCATCTCCTTCCAGGGGATGGCCTGCCCGATCTGCACCGCCAACTCGCGGCCGCGCTTGTTGAGAAGCTGTTTGGGCAGCATGATGGTCCGCAGACGCGGATGGATGAGGCCCATCATGTTGAAGAGCGGGCTGTTCTGCCCGCTGAAGAAGACCGGCACGACGGTCGCCTGCGTGCGACGCACGATCGCGGCGATGGAGGTGCTCCAGGCCGGATCGCGCACCTGCCCCGTGTGGAGGTCGACGCTGGAGACTTCCCCGGCGGGGAAGACGCCGAGCGCATGGCCCTGCCGCAGCCACGACAAGCACTCCTTGATCGGCCGGAGGTTGGCCGCGACCGACTGGCTACGGCCGAAGGGATCCACAAATATGAAAAAGTCGCGCGCCGCCGGCATCGTGGAGAGCAGATAGTTGGCCATAACCTTGAAGTCGGGCCGGTAGGGCTCCATCAGCGCCAGCAGCACGACGCCCTCGATGCCGCCGAAGGGATGGTTGGCCACGAGCACCACCGGACCCTTCGCGGGAATCGGCTGCTCGCAGGGGGCGTTGACTTTCCAGGTAACGTTGATGGCCTGCAGCGCGCGGCGCGCGAAGGAGAGCGAGGGATCTCCGCCCGGCGCTGTGGTGTCGGCATAGATCTGGTTGAGGGCGGGAAAGCAGAGCGTGTGCTCGATGAGTCCGCGCGTCAGCCCCACCCCGGCGCGCACGAGGGGATTGGCGATGCGTCCGGGCTCGATCTTGAAGACGCGCGTGTCGGGCTTGCGTTTTTTCAGACGGACGCTAAGGTTCATAAATGATCTTCCGGTAACGGGTTGCGGCCAGCAGCAGCGCCAGGGGCAGGCCGATGCCGCGGACCAGGAGCGGGTGCCAGACCGCCGTCAACGCGAAGGCGCCCAGCGCCGCGGCCAGGCCTGCGCCGAGGCCCGGTAGCACTTCGGCAGGCGCATCGTCGCGCCCTCCTCCGCCCTGCCATGCGTCGGCCATGCCGTTCCAGAGCATGAGCAGGAAGGCCAGGCAGGCGGGGAGTCCGGCGCTCGCGGCCAGGACGAGATAGAGGTTCTGGATATCGGGTTCGGCCGGCCCCGTGGCGTTGGGAACGACGCCATAGAAGGGGCCGATCTGCTTCTGGTAGCCTCCCAGCCCCTGCCCCGTCCAGGGACGCTCCAGGGCCATCACGGCCGCCGCCTGCCATTCGGGATAGCGGCGCGTGGGCTTGCCCTGCGAATCGTAGAACGCCAGGGAGGCGAAGGCCTCGGCGTCGTTGGCGCGCGGCAGCCGAGGCAGCAGCAGGGTGAAGCCTGCCAGCAGGATCAGCCCGGTGGCCGCCAGCCAGGCCGCGCCGCGCCGAGCGGCCAGCGCGAGCAGCGCCAGCGCGATGGCCAGCAACGCTGCGCCCGAGAGACATACGGAGAGACCGGCCAGCACAAGCAGTCCCAAGGCCAGGCGCAGCCTGGGCGAGGGCGAATGCAGCATCAGTCCAAAGGCCAGCGGCAGCAGCAGCGCCAGGAAGCCGCCGAGCACATTGCGGTTGCCGAAGGATCCGCGGACCGTCAGCGGGTTGTCCATAGGCCCCAGCCAATACTGCCCCAGCGCGAACGCGACGATCAGCGCGCCAACGCCAAGCAGGATCCCGACGGCCAGCCGCAGTCCGCGCCCACCGGAGAGCCGCAGGGCGGCCCCGGCCAGCAGCGTGCCCGCTCCGAAATAGAGCGCGAGTTGGATCAACTCCTTGACGGCCGCGAGCGCGTCGTCGGCCCACAGGGCCGAAAGCGCCGCGAACCCGAGGAAGAGCAGATGGGCGAAGGGCAGGTGCCGCGGACGCAGCCCCGCGCAAAGCCCGACCGGTACGGCGGCCAGCAGCAGCAGGTCGGCCAGCGTCAGGTGGACGCTCCCCGGCAGGGGCAGGCTCCACTGCGTGGGCGCGGCCGCCAGGGCAAGCAACACAAGTCCGGGCAGCAGGCGTCCGGCCGTGGCGCGCGGGGCGAGCCTCAAGGCACCCCTCCCCCCGTCGTCGCGCGCTCGATGTCAACCGGCACGAAGCGCTTGTTCGGGCTTAGAAGGACCTGGTCCAGACGCACGCCGTCCTCGCGGTTATGGAATACCAGCGCATGCTTCCCCGGCTTCAGGCGGAGCGGCGGGGTCATCCGCGAGACCGGGTACTTGACCCAGTGCCAGGTGCGGTAGGTGGCGTCCTCGCCGAAGCAGAAGGGCGCCTGGTCGTCAAACTGCACCGTGAAGGAGTTGCTGCACTCGCCCTCCCACCAGACCCGCGCCCAGAGGATGTAGTCGCCCTCCTCCGGCAGGTCGAAGGTGTAGCTGGCGAAGCCCTTCTCCAGCTTCGGCGGATTGCCGGCCTTTTCGGGAATCTCCAGGTAGCGGCCCGCCGAGGCGCCCGGCGCGAAGGCCGAGCCCGCGGGCACCTGGTCCGCCGCGACGACGACCATCGGCGCCTCCAAAGTGGCGGCCGATTCGGCCTCGAAGACCAGCCTGGGCGGGGCGGCCAGCACGGGGCCCGCCAGGCAGAGGCACAGGATGAACTTGCTCTTCATGTCGCTTTCACCGTTTCCGAGGGGTGATCGAAACGCGCGGTCTCGCATGGCATGCGCTGCGCGCAGAGCCCCTGCAGGAAGCGAGTGCCGTAGACCGCATGGGTGGCCACGATTCCGGCCCAGGTCATGAGCCAGGACGCGGGACGCCGCTGGAACGCGCCCAGGAACGTCACCAGGAGATAAGCGGAAAGCGTGCCAACATATAGCCGCCCCAGCAGGGGAGCCGCGAGCCACGCCAGCCAGCCGAAGGCGGTCCCGAGCACCAGCAGCGAGGGCAGCATGTAGCCGAGGCGGCGCGAGGTCGCGGGAAAACGCCGGGCGAAGTAGCCCCGGTGGAGCGCGTAGCGCCCCACCTGCCGCAGATGTGGTCCGAAGAGCGGCCGACGGTGATGGTGGACGATAGTCCAGGGATCGTAGAACATCAGATGTCCCAGGCGGTGCACGATCTCCGCGCAGAGGATGGTGTCCTCGCCGGGCCAGTAGCGCGTGTTGAAGCCGCCCAGTTCGC
>CAYPJN010000176.1:0-6074 GCA_964411055.1 uncultured Lentisphaerales bacterium
GCATCCAGGTAGGGGCTGTCGACCGTCACGGAGAAGCGGACCACACCGGCGGCTCCGGCGGGCAGCACGTCCGACAGCCACCACTGGATGTCGGTCACGGATGCCGCGGGCGGCTCCTCCAGTGACCAGGTCCCGCCGTTGTCGGTGGAGTAGAAGACCGTATAGGCGCCCACGCCGGATGGGAGGGCATTCGAGGCCGTCGCGCTGCCGGACACGTAGGCGGTGCCGTCGGGAATGAAGTCCTGGACCACCAGCGGCAGGCCGAAGGCGGGATCGCCGGCCGCCACGCTGCCCGCATTGGTGTAGGCCACCGTGTAGGCGATCGCGCCGCCGGCCGCGACCGTGGCGCGGTCGGCCGTCTTGTCGATGCCGACCTGCGCCTCGCCGCTCAGCAGCCCCTCGCCCAGCGAGACGCCGTAGTCGGCGTTGAACTTCTCGTTGTCGTAGCCCGAGGCGACCTCCTGGTAGGGCGTGGTCATGCTGCGCGCGTTCGGAACCAGCGGCATGAACTCGTAGCGCACGTAGCCCACCGCGCCGTTGTTCTCCGGGATGTGCTCGAAGTAGAGCAGATCCTCGCCGGACAGGACGACCTCGCCGCCCGTCTTGAGCTTGACGATCACCATGGCGTAGGTCTTGACCAGCCGGAAGGCGCCGGCGTCAAAGAGCGTCGGATCGCCCACCGGCTGCATCCAGGCGTTGCGGTCGGGAACCAGATCGCCGTCGTTGTCGAAGCCCGCGCCGACATTGCCGAAGTCGTACCAGATGCCCTCGGTCACGATGCGCGTGCCGACCGAGCCGTCGTAGAAAGCGTTCGTCCAAGCGGGCTGGTACTGGTTGAGCACCTCCTTGTAGTAGTCGGGCACCTTGTTGGCGCCGTTCGGGAAGATCTTGTTGGCCGAGGCGGAAATCTCGTTGCGGAAGGTCAGTTTGCGGGTCAGATCGACCGTCCGCGTCGTGCCGCCCTCGCCGGCCGTCGCCCAGACATCGTACTCGAGCCAGAGGTCGTCGTCGGGCTTGACGCTCGTTCCCCAGAGCGGCGTGCCGTTGACGTCGAGCTGGTCGTAGCCGATCAGCCAATAGACGGTGACGGATCCGCCCGCCGGGATCGATGCGACATAGCGCGTGGCGTCGGCCAGTCCCGCGCGTCCGCCCTCGTGACGAAAGGCAAAGGCGCCGCCGGGCAGCGGACCCGTCAGGCCCGGATGCGTCCGCGACGGGTAGATGCCGGGGGTGGAATCGATGCCGTCGTCGTAGGTGCCGATGCGGGCCAGGACATCGGCGAGGGCCGACGTCCCGTCGTTGTGCAGCGTCACGCCGATGTAGGCCGCGCGCGGCGCGTAGGAAGACGGCGTGCCGGCGTTGGAATCGACCACCAGGTTGTAGGCGCTGACGACTTCTACGCGCAGGGCGCCGTCCCGCACTGCCGCGGCGGCGGAACGGGTATGGAGGAACCCCGCGGCCAGGAAACCCACAAACAGCAGATTACTGAATCTCGACAAGAGGTATCGTATTATGGTCAAGTTTCACCTTCTGATTGATACCAGACAATGGCATCCAGAGAGCAAACATGCAGCATGCAGCGCGCGCTCTATAAGGTCGTAATTATCACGATCTTACTTCTGCTTGTCAAGCGCCGATCTATCCAGCGCGAAATAGGCTAGCCACAGGGGGGCGCGCGGGGGGCGCATGATAGGCGGGCGGAATGCTGATGGGGCCATGGACCAGCGAGAGCCGGGGCTGAAGGCCCTGGACGGCTTCCGCCTGAAGGTAGCGTTGATTTATACAGGCGCAATAGAGCAAGGTAGGGCGAACCGTCCCGGTGAGCCGCAGATGGACGGCATAATCAGTTATATTAGTGCCAAATGGCGGCTCGGCGGGGACGCCTCGCCCTACCTTGCTTCATGATCGTCTGGAAAAGGGTACGGGGCGCAATAAATCAACGCTCCCTTCAGCCGGAAGTATGCGAGGGCCTTCAGGCCCGGTTAAACGTGGCAACGGCGTGTACAGCGTGCCGCGTTGTGGCTAGCGAGCGGCGTCTTGGGAGATGCATGGAGAAGCGACAAGGCAGGATACTCTAGCAGTGCAGAGTACTTGACAGCTCTATGGCTTGCGCGCCCATTTGCCGTCGGCCGTCTGCAGCCAGGTGCCGGCCCTGGCCTGGCGCGCGATGGTCTCTGCGCGCTGCGCGCCCACCTGCTTGAGCGGCGCCTTGGTCCGCGCGGCAATCTCCTCGTAGACCTGCCGGCGCTCGGCATTCTCGTCCGCCAGGAGCTTCTGCTCGTCGGCCGACATCTCGCCGCGGACCGACAGGTATCCCTGGTTGTCCTCGCCCGCCTTCTGCTGCGCCAGCAGGGCGATCACTGCCGGCCGCCGAGCCAGCATCCGCGCCTTGACCTGCTCCAGATCATCGCCCCGCGCCAGTGTGACCCCCAGGATCACCAGCGCCGCCGCCACCGTCTGTGCCATCCGCTTCATTTCGTCGCTCCCGTTCCGTTGACCTCGTCAATGTCGCCGAAGAACTTGTCCAGCTCGCGGTCGACCTTCAGGTTGATGTCCATCGTGATGTGGATCGGCTTGATTTCGTGCTCGGTCTTGACCGAGAAGCAGCCACTTCCCATTGCGCCAAGAAGCAGTGCCAGGCAGCAGTAACGTGTCGTCTGCATGTGCCTCTCCCCTACCCTTCTTCCGTTGACGGCCGCCGCAACCGACGGCATCGTTCATCGCTATGACGGTTCACGGCGCCGTCTTATTCACCTGGAGCCCAAGATTCAGCAGGGCCTCCAGCGGCCCGTTCACGCGTATGTCCAGATCCACCGGCGGCAGCCCGCGGTTGCCGGCCGCCTGGCCCGCCAGCTTCAGCACCAGCTTGCCCTCGCGCGCCGCTGTGGTGCTCAAGTCGACACGCAGGACATCATAGTCCAGATCGGCCAGCGCGTCCGCAAGATTCCTGCGCATGGCGGGCGTGAGTCCTGCCTGAGCGAGATAGTCCTGCAGGAACCGCGTGTCGCGCAGCTTCAGGTTGCCCCGCTCGCCGGGCAACGCATATAGAAAACCCTCCGAGAGCTGCACGCGCCCCTGCCGTATGCGCAACGGCAGCCGCCCGTAGAGGCGTCCCGTGGCCGTTCCGTCGAGCGGTTTGATCAGGCGGATCAGCTCACCGGCCTCCATGCGGTCGATGTAGAGCACCAGATCGATGTCGGGGGTATCCAGGTCTACGCGCACCGCATAGACCCGCGCCTTGCCGCCGCACCAGTCGAACTCGGCCTTCTCGACGAGCAACTCGCGATCCCCAATCCGCCAGTGGATCGTTCCGCCGTTGACCCCGAGACCGGCCAGCACGGCATTGGTGAAAGTGGTCACCATCGGAGCGATCCGGACCCGCGGCCCCACGCCGTCGACCTGCAGGGCGGTGCGCAGGCCCTCTACCGAGCCGGGTACCGCGCCGCCTACCTCCGCGCGGCCCGTCACCAGTCCGGCCGCGCATTGCCAGACCGGTTCGCGGCCCGGTTCCAGGACGACGCGGCCATCGAGCGCCACGAGGCCTGCAAAGGCCAGCGTCTCGCGGATCGCGGCTGGCAGTCCGGACCGGACGAGACCGGCGGTGACGAGCGGATCGTGCTCCCTCAGTTCCACGGGGCCGCACCGCAAGCCGGCCTCGACGGCGCCCGCCCGCGACACGGACGCGCGGATCTCCAGTTGCAGCGCGGATCCGGTGGCGCCGAACACGAAGGTCTCGTCGAGCAGGCACCCGGGCCGCGGCTCGCCGCGCGGCAGCGCCACCGGCGGCGCCAACTCGGCTCCGAGGAGGCGCGCGACGCGCCAGCCGATCTCCGGTGTGCCCAGAACAAACGGGGATTCGCGTCCATTCGCGGTTCCCGCTTCCTCTTCCGCTTTCGACAAAGTTTGCGACAAAGCTCGCGACAAAACGGGGTTCTGGCCCACTGCCGACTGCCTGCTGCTACTGCCAACTCCCACTCCCGCCACCCCGTAGGGGCGGTGGCCTGACTGGAACGGCACCCGTACGGTGATGTTGCTGGCGTGCGCCAGGGCATGCGTGACACAGGCGTTCGAGAGCACGCCCGCCCCGGAGACCAGCCACGTCCCCGTCTCCGCCTCGCGGCGCGCCTCGGCCTGCAGGCCGATCCCCGCGGCGTGCCAGGCAACGGTCGCGTCTCCCTCGCCTCCGACGCCCGCCAGCGGGGGAACCTGTACCGCGATCCTAACTCGGTTGGTCGCCGCGGCGAGCCAGAGTCCAATCCGGTTCTCCGCGCCATCCACCAGCGGTGCGAGCGCGGGCAGCACGAGGTGTCCGCTGAGCCGCAGCACCGCGTCCGCCTCCTCGGGCGCCGCCGCGACGGAGTCGCGTTCAAACCGGAATTGCGCCTGTTCGAGCCCCGCCGCGATCGCGGATGGCAGCCCTTGCAGCCCTGCCAGTCGCCCTCCGATCGCGACCTTTGTGAGGTCGCCCCACGGTTTGCTCCCTGGTCGCCAGTTCACGGCGGCCACGAGAGACGCCAACGCAAGCGACTGGTCCCCTGCCTCGATGCGCAGTGGTCCCCGGGTCAGGGCCATCACCGTCACGCCTACCGGCACGGCATTGGAAAACCCGGCCTGGACCGAAAGATAGCACACGCCCTCCAGCGGGAGTTGCGGCGCGTGCGGGACGAAGCGCGCCATGGCTTCCTTGACGACAGCAATCGGGATCAGAGGGAAGGTGGCCGCCAGGTCGCCTCCGCGTGCCGCGAGGCTCCCCTCCGCCGTCCCCCAGAAAGGGATATCCATCGCGGCGCCCCGCACCGCCACCTGATACTTGTCGCCACCCGTGTGCTGGAGGCGAAGGGTGCCGCCGATCTCCTCCGGCCAGCCATGGGCATTCCGTTCCGGCACCACTTGCAGGCGGAGGCCGGTCACAGTGGCCTCGCCGAGTCGCCAGGGCGAGACCGCGGTGTCGCGCGACCTCCGGCGGAGAACCCCTTCAAGCAAATCCACGCCGACGAGCGTGACCCGGTTGGAGCCGACAACCAACCGGACATGCGGCCCGTCGCAAGCGACCGAGGCGATGGTTCGCCGCAGCAGTCCGCGGGGCGTGAAGCGCACGGTGAGGCTCCCGATGCCGGGCGCCCCGGTCGCGGAACCCAGATCCACCCCGCCGAGTTCCACGCGCGTGGCGGAAACATGGCGGACTTGGAAGACGAGGCCGGGGATGGCATTGACCGGATAGATTCTCCGCGCGACCCGCTCGGCCAACCGGCAGCCCCATCCCGAAGGGAATGTCAGCACGCCGGCCAGAACCACCAGAATGGCGAGCGCGGCGATCAAGCGGCGGAGATGCTTGCTGGATCGCATGACGGAATGTCCACGTCAATGAATGGCGACGCCATCCTGATCGAGAATCGCGTCGTAGAAATTGCGGTTGCCGCCGAAGAGGCGGGCAATGGCCTGGCTCGTCACGGTGCCGATCATCAGGGCCGGCACGATTTCGTACCGGTGGGTCATCTCAAAGACGATCAGGAGCGCCGTCAGCGGTGCCCGGACGACGGTGCCAAAGCAGGCGCTCATGCCCACGAGCGACAGCAAAAGCTCGGCATCGCTCCCGAGCATGAAGCCGAGCTGCCGCGCGGCGCCGGCCACGACGAGCCCCGCCATCGCGCCGAAGAAGAGGGTCGGCGCGAAGATGCCGCCGCAGCCGCCCCAGCCGTAGATCAGCGTCGTGGCGGTCAGCTTGGTCGCCAGCAGCAGCAGGCCGACCGTCCAGGGCAGGGTGCCGCAGAGCGACTGCGCGAGGTCGTCGTAGCCGAGGCTGAAGACGCCCAGATGTCCGGTCACCAGGAAGACGCTGGCGCCCAGGAGCCAGACCAACCAGCCGCCGATGAGCGGGCGCAGGCATAGCGGGAGCCGTGAGGTGTCGCGGATCCGCTGCCGCAGGTAGAGCGTGCGCCGCTGGAAATAGACTCCGGCTATTGCCGCCAGTCCAGCGGCCAGCGGGGTCAGCAGGTAGCAGCGCCAGGTAACCGCCGTCACGGGCGGCACGGCGAAGGCGGGATGACGGCCCACCAGCGACCAGGTGCAGAAGG
>CAYPJN010000177.1:0-6055 GCA_964411055.1 uncultured Lentisphaerales bacterium
GGTAGAGGGCGCCCGGGCGGTTGGGCAGTTCCATCAGCATGCTGGTGCGGTTCGCCCCCGGGTAGATCTCGAGGCGGCGGGAGATGCAGACGAAACGCGTGTAGTTGCCGTCGTTGCCCTGCACGCCGTCGGCCAGGATCTCGAGCCCGTAGTGCTCGGCGCAGGCCTTCGAGGCGATGGCCGCGATGTCGGCGCGGTCGGATTCGGCCACGCGCCGCGCGGCCACGGCCGTGTTGTCGCAGGCCGTGGCCTTGACGCCCTTGAGCGTGCTTAGGTAGGTCGCGCACTGCAGCAGAGCCTGCTCGTGCGAGAAGATCTCCCGCACCTGCGCCAGCGTCGTGCCCGGGCGCGCCAGCAGCGCGTGGGCGATCTGCAGGCGCGCGGAGCGCACGATCTTGACGTCGTAGCGGCGCAGCAAATCGTATATCTGCGTCACGGAACCGGCCAGGCTGTTCTCGATCGGCAGCACCCCGTACGCGCACATGCCGCTCGATACCGCCTGGAAGACGCCCTCGAAGCTGCTGCTGTACATGATCTCGGGTGAGGTGAAGAGCTTGTCGCATGCCATCTGCGAGAAGGCACCCTCGGCCCCCTGGCACGCGACGACGGCCCGCGCCGGGAAGAGCTGCGGGGTGGCGGCGAGGGCCTCCGCGATCTCCGCGGCCAGCGGTGACGTGACGCCGGCCAGCTTGTGCTGGTAGCTCCGGCTGACATCCATCAGCATCGAGAAGACGCTGCGCATCGTGGTCTCGAACTCCACGCCTGCGAGAGCCGCGACCTTGGCCAGCAACTGACGCTCGCGCGTGGCGTCCAGCACCGGCGCGCCGGCGGCCTTCTTGGCCGCCGCCACCTCCGCGACCACGCGCATGCGACGTTTGATCAGCGCGACCAGCTCCGCGTCGACCGCGTCGATCTCCCTGCGGCACTGTTCGAGATCGGCGCCCGTGGATTCTTCCTGCTTTTCCGCGCTCATAGTTTCTCCTTGCGTTCGCGTCCCGCCTTCAGCAGTTCCGTGAGCCGCACGGCATCTCCCGCGGCCAGCGCGTCGCGGTACTGCCGCAGGGCGTCCTGCAGCGTGTCGATCTCGGCCATAAGGTTGTCGCGGTTTGCAATGAACAGCTCGCACCACAGGCGCTCGTCCAGGCGCGCCACGCGCGTCAGGTCGGCGAAGCTGCCGGCGGCAAAGCCGGCATGCCCCGCGGCGCGCGGGCTCTTGACATAGGCGTTGGAGACCACATGCGCGAGCTGCGAGGTCAGCGCGATCATGCGGTCATGGTGCTCGGCGGTGGTGAAGACCACCTGTCCGCACCCGGCGTCGCGGAACAGATCCGCGGCCCGCTGCCGCTGCGCCGGGGTCGCGCGCGCGTCGGGCACCAGCAGCATGCTGGCGCCGCGGAAGAGGGTCGGCAGAGAGGCGGCGAAGCCGGCGCGCTCGCGCCCGGCCATGGGGTGGCCGCCAATGAAGGTGAAACCGTGGCGCTCCGCCAGCGCGAAGCCGCGCGCGCAGACCGCGCGCTTGACGCCGCAGCAGTCGACCACCAGCGTGTCCGGCGCGACGCGCGGCGCAAGCGCCTCCAGCACGTCGAGCGTCGCGCGCGGCGGCACCGCGACGACAGCCACGTCGCAGGCCAGGGGCGCGTCCGGCGACAGCAGCCCCCGGATGGCGCCGCAGCCGAGCGCCGCCTCGCGCGTGGCCGCCTCGCGGTCCCACCCCAGCACGCGGTGCGCCGTGTGCGCGGTCAGCGCCCGCGCCAGCGAGCCGCCGATCAGTCCCAGGCCGATGATCCCGACGGTCATGGGTGGATCACCTCGCGGATGCGCCGCACCTGCCGGGCCAGGGCCTCGAACTGGGCGGGGCGCAGCGACTGCTGCCCGTCGCAGAGCGCCAGCTCCGGGGCTTGGTGCACCTCGACGATCAGGCCGTCCGCCCCGGCGGCCACGGCGGCCAGCGCCAGCGGCGGCACGTAGCGCGACAAGCCGCAGGCGTGGCTCGGATCGACGATCACCGGCAGATGGCTCAGTTCCTTCAGCACCGGGACGGCGCTGATGTCGAGCGTGTTGCGCGTGTAGGTCTCGAAGGTGCGGATGCCGCGCTCGCAGAGGATAACCTGCGGGTTGCCGCCGGCCAGCACGTACTCCGCGCTCATCAGCAGCTCCTTGAGCGTGTTGGCCATGCCGCGCTTCAGCAGCACCGGCTTGCGCGCCTGGCCCAGCTCGCGGAGCAGGTCGAAGTTCTGCATGTTGCGCGCGCCGACCTGGATGACGTCCACGTCGTCGAAGAGCTCGAGGTGGTTGATGTTCATGATCTCCGAGACGATCGGCAGTCCCGTCTCCGCCTTGGCCTGCCGCAGCAGTTCCAGGCCCTCCGCCTTGAGGCCCTGGAAATCGTAGGGCGAGGTGCGCGGCTTGAAGGCGCCGCCGCGCAGCATCGTCGCCCCGGCGGCCTTGACGGCGCGCGCCACCGCCAGCACCTGTTCGGCCGACTCGACGGAGCAGGGGCCGGCGATCAGCGCGAAGTGGCCGCCGCCGAACCGCGCCGCGCCCGCCGTCACCACGCTGTCCTCCGGATGGAACTTGCGGTTGACCGTCTTGAAAGGCTCCGAGATGCGGATGACCTGCTCGACGATCTCCAGCCCCTCGATGGCGTGCACGTCGACCGTCGAGGTGTCGCCGATGACCCCGAGGATCGTCTCGAACTCTCCTTCGGAGAGCTGCACACGGAGTTTCTGCCTCACCAGCCAGTTCGTCAGGTGCTCGATCTGCTTCTGGGGACAACGCTGCTTGAGCTTGATGATCATGTCTTGTTCCGATGAATGCAAAAAAAAGTTCCGCCGTGTCACCACTGCGGAACCGCCGATAGACTAATGCCGGATGAAACCGTCAGGCTACAGGGGTCACGCAGGGCGCCTCGCGTAAAAATACGCAAAGTACCGCCCGCCGCCAAACCCTGTAAAGTCACGCATCATGCAGAAACCTACTATTTCCTGTTTGTTTTTAAAGTACCAGATTCGCCAAAGCCTCGTCAAGTATTCCCTCGCGGTTGACGATTGCGGCGACGATTGCGGCGGACAATCACGCCTCGCGCCGTTCATAGAGGTACAACTGCGCATTGCAATGTGCGTCGTTGCCAGCAAGGAAAAGCACGGCTAACGGAGAATCAAGGCCGTGCCTGTGCCGGCGTAAATCTCGTAGCATCCCATCTCGACCTTGCCGTGCATGACACGCGGATTGCCGGCCAAATCGAGGGCGCCGGTTGCGCCGGTCCAGAACGTGGTGTCGCCGCGGTTGCGGCAGGGCGACGCGCTCCGCAGACGGTAGTCGCCGACCGCGTCGCTCTTGAAGAGCGGGTCGCCCGATACGTCATTCGCGCCAGCCGCGCCCGGGAAGCAATTGAAAGAGGTGGCCGCCGCGCCGGGCGCGAGCTCGGTCACGCAATCGCTGTTGCCCCAGACGATGTTATTCTTGAATGTGCCGGCGGTCAGCGTGACCGCGACGCCCGAACCATAGTCGGGGGTGCCGTTGTCGGCGAAGGTGCAGTTCACAATCTGCCCGGCGGCGGTCATCGCGGCGCCCTGGCGGGCGGCGGACTTGCCGGCGTTGCCGGCGACGAGGCAGTTGATCATCTTCCCGTTAGCGCCCATGACGCCCGCGCCGCCAATGTCATAGTAGGCGTAGTTGTCCGCCACGACGCAGTTGACCAGCGTGCCGGCATCGATCCTGACCCCGCCGCAAAGGTGCGTGTTGGATGTGAAGGTCTTGTTGTAGCGCGCCGTGCGACCGGCCCAGTTGCCGACGATGACGCAGTTTGAGACGACCCCGGACGCATGGTTGAGATAGACGCCGCCACCTTCGACACCGGCGTAGTTGTTGGAAATGATGCAGTTCGAGATCCGCGCCGCGCCCTTTACGGTGAAGGCGCCGCCCTTGCCCTGCCCGCCGGCGTTCGAGTCGCGGTACGACTCGTTGTTGTAGAAGAGGCAGTCCGTCATTTCACCGCCATAGATGTCGACCGCGCCGGCGTCGTCGCCGCCGAGGTTGTCGTGGAAAATGCAGTTTGAAAGCCTGCCCGCGGTGATGCGCACCACGCCGCCGCCGTCGGCGTACAGGTAGTTGTCCCACCAGCCGTTTCTGAACGTGAAGCCGGTCACGGACGAAGCGGCATTGTTGAGATACAGCAGTTTGCGCATGTTCGCCGCCGCGGGATTGGCGCCGTAGAAAGCCGTTGCGGCAGGACCGTTCCGGCTGTAGAGCCGAACCAGACCGGTAATGATCGCCCACTTGTCGTTGATCGGATAGTCGCCGTCGTCCACTTCGACTTCCAGCAGTTGTCCTTCAACGTATAGCGCGCTCGACAGGGCCTCCACCAGATCGTTCGTGCCGGTCGCTGCCGTTGCATAGGGCCAGGTTCCGCTGCCGGTTGTGTTGAGGTAGATCTTGCGCGTTCCCACGGCGATCAGGTTTGGCACCTCGTTCGTCGCGCGGGATCCGCTCGCGGCGATCACGACGAGTCTTACGGTATAGTAGCCATAGGAGGCGTATTCCACCTCGACTTCCGCCTGGTTCGGATCGGCCGGCCCGGTGCCGCCGCCGAAATCCCACTCGTAGGTCAGTGCTCCCAGCGAACCCTCGCCGCCCACGGAAGCGCTCAGGACGGTCGTCACGTGATCGAAACCCGTCCTAACCGAAGCCGTGAACGAGCAGCGGAGCGGCCCCTCGTCCACGCCGGCGGCCTCGTAGCAGCCGATGTCCGGCACGGGCACCGTGTCGCCATTGCCGTCCTTCGGTCGGAGGTTGCCGGCCAGATCGGTCGTCAGGCCGATGGCCGCCGCCGCGTCGATCGCGGGGGAACCCGCGCCGAGCGTGTAGTCGCCGCCGGCGGCATCGGAAAAGAGTGGATCCAGTCCGATGTTCGCCGTGCCGGAGGTGGCCGGCACAACCACGTTCGTGGCGAAGCTCTTGGACGAGGAGTACTCGATGTTGCAGAGCGGCTCGGAGGCGACACCCGCCCCATTGCCGTGGATGACGTTGTTGCGGGCGATGGCGTTGGCGCCCGCGAGATAGAGCCCTGAGCCAACGAAGGAGGACGAGGCGTTGGCCGTGAGCGTGCAGTTCTCGACCGTTCCGGCCGTCTGGTGCACGCCGGCGGCGCGGTTCACCGTCCGGTTGCCGGCGATCAGGCAGTTGCGGAGCGTGCCGCCCCCGATCTTCACACCACCACCGGTGTAGCTCCGGGTGGCATCGCGGACGCCGTTGCCGGTGATCTCGCACTCGCTAATCGTGCCGCCTGTCAGGTGCACCCCGCAGCCGGTGACGGCGGTGTCGTTGCCGCGGTTGTCCGTGATCAGGCAGTTGCGGGTGGTGCCACCGGTCATCCGGATTCCGCATCCGGCGTCGGTACTGCAGGAGATGTTGTTCGAGATGACCGAATACTGGAGCGTGCCGCCGGTCATGTAAATACCGCCGGCCTTGCCGGCCGACGTGTTGTTGCCGCGGTAGGCACGGTTGCCGTAGATTTCGCAGTGGGTTATGGTTCCGCCGCGGAGGTTCACGCCGCCGCCCAGGTCATTGCCGTTGCTGTTGCGGATCACGCAGTTGGAGACGACGCCAGCGACGACGCGCAGTGCGCCGCAGCCCTCGTCGCCATAGACGTAGGAGTCCCACTTCCCCTTCTCCAGGGTGAAGCCGGTGACGAACGCCTTCGCGTGGTTGACGAGCATGACGCGGTAGTTCGCGGCCGCGCTGCCGGAGTTCCACCCCTGCAGGATCGTGGCGGCGGGGCCGTTCTGGCTGCGTACCGTCACCGGTTTGGTGATCCTCGTCCACAGGCCGGGGCATGGGTAGGTTCCGTCCATGACAACCACCTCGCCGGGCTCCTCGTCGGTCGCGCCAGCCGCGTCGATCGCGTCCTGCAGGCTGTGCGCGCCCTTGGCGGGCGTGTCGTACGGGAAAGTATCGGATCCGCCGGGGCTCACATAGACCACGGTGGCCAGGAACGCAATCACGTTCACGCGGAGAGACTCGCAACGGTCACCCGCGCTGTTCGTGACGACCAGGC
>CAYPJN010000178.1:0-6050 GCA_964411055.1 uncultured Lentisphaerales bacterium
ACCATCGCCATGCATCCGCTGGAGTGGTACGACGCGCGCGGCATCGGGCTGCGGCTCGATGCCGCGGTGACCGCGGTCGAGCCCCGGGCGCGGCGGGTGGTGTCGCGGGCGGGGCGCGAGGATTTTGACGCGCTGGTGCTCGCCTGCGGTTCGGTTCCGCGGCTGCCGCCCGTCGAGGGACTGGTGGACGGGTTGCCATGCTTCACCTTGTGGTGCATGGATGATGCGCTGCGGATCCGGGAGTTGGTTACACCCGGACGGCATCTGGTCGTGGTCGGCGGCGGCATCCTCGGGCTCGAGGCGGCGTTGCGCGGCCGCGAGGCCGGAATGCGGGTGACCGTGATCGAGAGCCTGCCGCGCATGATGCCGCTGCAGTTCGGCGCGGCGGCCGCGGCCGTCATCCGCAATACACTGGAGCGTCTCGGACTGCGGATTCTGACTGGAACCCGCGTGTTCGGGGTCGCGGGGCAGAGGGGGGGTATCGCACTCCAGTTGGCAGATGGCGCACTACTGGAGGCCGACATGGCGCTCTTTGCGACGGGAGCAGCGCCCCGGGTGAGCCTGGCCCGCGACGCGGGCATCGACACGGCGCGCGGCATCTGTGTCGACGCCTGCCTGCAGACCGGGGCCGGGGGGATCTTCGCCGCCGGGGATGTCGCGCAGATCGGAGACCAGGTGCAGTGTTCCGCACGCAACGCCGCGGTCCAGGGCAGGCTGGCGGGATCCAATGCCGTTGCCGCCACGGACGGGCAGCCGCTGCAACCCCTTCAGGTCCAGCCATATCCGGTCTTCTTCAAGAGTCCCGAGATCGAGCTCTACGCTATCGGCCGGCCGGCCGACGGCACCCTGGCGGAGGAGCGTCTGGACAACGGCCAGGATCCCTTCCGCTACCGCTCCGTGGTCCGGGAGGGCGCGCGCGTTGTGGGCGTGCAGATGGTCGGCACGCGCGAGGACTTCGACACCTTGTCGGCCACAGTGCGGTAGCGTTGGAGCCCCCGTGGCTTTGTTCTGCTTGACACGCGGCGCTCTTCCTTGCACCATCAAACTGGCGTTCTGTGATTCGGACCGCGCGTAGGCGGCGGGCTTCACCCGGCGCGAGGATCATAAGGCATGGCATCGAGAAAGAAGACACCAGCGGCCGAACCGGTCGAAGTCGTCAGCGGGGCGGTGGCGGAGCCGGAGCCGGCCGGGGGCGCCGCGCCGGCCCTGGTGCTGGCGCGCGACATCTATCCCGAGGAACTGCCGGTCATCCCCGTGGTCGGGCGGCCGATGTTCCCGCGTCTGACGGCGCCCGTGGTCATAGACAACCCCGAGCTGGTAACGCTGCTGGCGGAGCGCTTCAAGGCCAAGCAGAAGTATGTCGCCGTGGTGCTGCGCAAGGAGGGGCCTCCGGACGCCGAGCCGGCCCCGCAGGCGCCTGCCGGGGAGATGCACCGCGTCGGCGTGGTCGCGGAGATTCTGCAGGCCAGCCAGCCCAACGAGAACGTGATCCACATGCTGGTCGCGACGCACGAGCGTCTGCGCATCGTCAGTTTCACCGCGGAAAAGCCGGTCTTGATGGCCAAGGTCGAGTATCTGCTCGAGCCCGACATGAGCGACAACGCCGAGCTCAAGGCCTACTCGATCTCTGTCGTCCAGGCCATCAAGAGCCTCGTCCAGCTCAACCCGCTGCACAAGGAGGAGCTGGCCCTCCTCATGCAGCACGGCAGCCTCTCCGAGCCGGGCCGTCTGGCGGACATCGCCGCCGCCCTGACCACATCCTCGGCCGAGGAGCAGCAGGAGGTGCTCGAGACGGTCAACGTGCGCGACCGCCTCGACAAGGTGCTCGTGCTGCTGCACAAGGAGATCAGCATCTCGCGCATCCAGGTCAAGATCGGCAGCCAGGTCGAGGAGCGCATCTCCAAGAACCAGCGCGAGTTCTTCCTGCGCGAGCAGTTGCGCGCGATCAAGAAGGAACTGGGCATCGAGAAGGAGGGCAAGGCCTCGGAGGTCGACCGCCTGCTCGCGCGCGCGGCGGAGCTGAAGCTGTCGGACGAGGCCCGCGAGCGCTTCGACGAGGAGATCGAGAAGCTCAAGCTCATCGAGCCGGTTTCGCCGGAGTTCTCGGTGACGCGCAACTACCTCGACTGGCTTACCGCCCTTCCCTGGGGCATCTTCACCCAGGACCAGATGGACCTGAAGCGGGCGGCGAAGCTGCTCGACGAGGACCACTACGGGCTGGAGGACGTAAAGGAGCGCATCCTCGAGTTCCTGGCCGTGGGCATCCTCAAAGGCGGCATCGCGGGCTCGATCCTCTGCTTCGTGGGACCACCCGGCGTCGGCAAGACCTCGCTGGGCCGCTCCATCGCGCGCGCCGTGGGCCGCAGCTTCTACCGCTTCAGCGTCGGCGGCATGCGCGACGAGGCCGAGATCAAGGGCCACCGCCGCACCTACATCGGCGCGCTGCCCGGCAAGCTCGTCCAAGTGCTGAAGAACTGCAAGAGCGCCAACCCGGTGATCATGATCGACGAAGTCGACAAGATCGGCATGAGCTACCAGGGCGACCCCGCCTCGGCGCTGCTCGAGGTGCTCGATCCCGAACAGAACACCGAATTCCTCGACCACTACCTCGACGTGCGCTTCGACCTGCACAACGTCTTCTTCATCTGCACCGCCAACCAGCCCGACACCATCCCCCGCCCGCTGCTCGACCGCATGGAGGTCATCAACCTGGCGGGCTACATCCTGCAGGAGAAGATCGAGATCGGGCGGCGCTACCTCGTGCCGCGGACGCGCGAGTCGAGCGGGCTCAAGCCGGGACAGGTCCGCCTGACGAACGCCGCCCTGCGCCGCATCATCGACGGCTGGGCGCGCGAGTCGGGCGTGCGCAGCCTCGAGAAGCAGATCGCCAAGATCATGCGCAAGACAGCGCGGCGCATCCTCGAGCACGGCGAACAGTCCGTCACCGTGGACGCGCCGGACGTCGAGGGGCTGCTGGGGCGTCCGGCCTTCACCGACGACCCCAACGTCACGCGCCCGGGCGTCGGCGTGGCGACGGGGCTGGCCTGGACCAGCATGGGCGGCGACGTGCTGGTGATCGAGGCCATCAGCCTGCCGAGCGAGCACGCCGCCTTCAAGCACACCGGGCAGCTCGGCGACGTGATGGTCGAGAGCGCCGAAATCGCCTACTCCTACGTCCGCCAGTTGCTGAAGGACGACGCCACGGCCACCGGGCGCCTCGAACACAGCCAGGTCCACCTGCACGTCCCCGCCGGGGCCACCAAGAAGGACGGACCCTCCGCGGGCATCACCATGGCCACGGCGATCTACTCGCTGGCCACCAGCCGGCGCGTGCGGCAGCGGATCGCCATGACCGGCGAGCTGACGCTGACCGGGCGCGTCATGCCCATCGGCGGACTCAAGGAGAAAACCATCGCCGCGCGGCGCAGCGGCATCAAGACGCTGATCTTTCCCGAGGAGAACCGCAAGGACTTCGAACTGCTCCCCGCCGCCGTGCGCCGGGGTCTCGATCCGCACTTCGTCAGCGAGTTCCGCGAGGTGCTCGGCATCTGCTTCTGAAGGCCTACAGCATCCACGGGCGGGCCGTTTCGCGCGGCAGGCGCGCGGCGGATACATCGCGCGCGCCGCCGCCTGCACCGGCGCACCGCAGCCGCACCGGCCCCTCGCCGGCGTCGCAATAGCCCGCGCACAGCCCTAGGGCGAGCTCCAGGTCGGCGCCCGCCGCGCCCGCCGTGACCACCACATGCGGCCCGGGCGCCGAGAGCGGACGCAGCAGCGTCTCGCCCGGCTGCAGCCGCCGCGCGAGCTGCGCGTTCTCGGCGGCATTGCGCCCCACGATGCACTTCGCCCCGCCCGGCAGGCGGAAATGGCGCCCGAGCCGCAGGCGCTCCAGGTCGGCGTGGTTGCCGAGCCCCTCGTGATCCTTCAGGTCCTGCAGCTTGCGGCAGAACTGCTTCTCCGTCAGCAGGCAGCCGCCGGCGGGCGTCGGGTAGTCGCGGATGCCGTACTGCTCCGCGAGGGCGGCCTGGGCATGGCGCGAGCGCCCCGAGAGGTCCAGCAGGCGCGCGCGGTCGACGCGCCCGTCGAGCTCCGGCCGCGTCGGCTCCAACAGGCGCGCGCTGAGCGGCCGGATCAGGCAGTCGGCAAAGCCGCTGTCGCGCGCCACCTGCGCCAGCGCGCGGCGGTTCTGCGACATCGGCCGCTGGTTCAGCACCTCGCCGGTTGCGACGAAGTCCCAGCCCAGCTCCCGCATGCGTTCGCCGGCGCGGCGGATCATGCGCGCGTGGCAGTCTATGCAGGGGTTCATCGCCCCGCCGAAACCGTGCGGCGGGTGCCCGACAAGCTCCGCGATGTCCGCCGTGAACCCGATGACCTGCAGCGGCACGACCAGGCTGCGCGCCGCCGCGTGCGCGGCCTGGATGTTGAAGAAGGGGCTGTCGAAGACCACCCCCTCGACGTGGCAGCCCTGCGCGCGGAGAACGCAGACCGCGAGCTGGCTGTCGAGGCCGCCCGAGAGCAGCACCAGGCCGCGGGCGGTGGTGGTTGATGGTTGATGGTCGATGTTTGATGGCGCCGCGGCCGGCGCGGCGTCATCTGCATTGCTGGCGTTGCCTGACATGTTGCACATTGTAAAAATATGCTGGAGGGCGAGCGTCCCCGCGAGCCGTCGGCGCCATGGCCGACGTGGCCTGCCGCACGGTCTAGAAGAAGAGGTCGCGCTCGCCGGCGGCGATGCGGTCGTAGTGATCCTTGACTTCCGGATAGAACTTGGGCAGTTGCTCGCGGATGGCGGCGAGCTCGCTCAGCAGCACCGGCTCGCAGATCTTCTGGGCCTCCGGCGAGGCGAAGTCGTCGAGCCACTCGCGGAAGGTCAGCACGGCGTTGACCTTGCAGAACTTGCCCTCCTTGCCGGTTTTGAGCGCGTCCATTATGCAGCCGCCGGTGCGTCCGCAACGGTAGCCGGCGGTGCAGAAGGAAGTGATCGTGCCGCGGCGCGCCAGGTCGCAGATGAGTTCCTCCAGCGTGCGCCCGTCGCCCAGCAGGAACTGCTGCTTGTCGATCTCCTGGCCCACCGGCGCGGCGGCGTAGGCCCCCACGCCGATGCGCGTCGAGGCGTCCATCTGGGTGATGCCGAGGTCGAGGCAGCGGTCGCGCAGGGTCTGCGACTCGCGCGCCGTGACGATCAGCCCCGCGTACGGCACGGCGAGGCGCAGCACGGTCACGGCATGGATGAAGTTGTCGTCCGTGAAGGGCGCGGGCGTGTGGCGCGAGATGTCCGAGCCGCTGGCCGGATGGAGGCGCGGCACGGAGAAGGTGTGCGGGCCGATCTTGGCGAAGCGTTCCAGCTCGCGGGCGTGCGTCACGAGGCCCATGACCTCGAACTTCCAGTCCGCCAGGCCGAAGAGCGCGCCGAGACCGACATCGTCTATGCCGGCCTCGAAGGCGCGGTGCATGCAGGTCACGCGCCAGTTGTAGTCGCCCTTGATGGTGTCCGCGGGATGCACCTGCGCGTAGGTGCGGTGGTGGTAGGTCTCCTGGAAGACCTGGAAGGTGCCGATGCCCCCCTTCCGGATGGTCTTCAGGTCGCCGATGGACATCGGCGCGGCGTTGACGTTGATCCGGCGCACGCTGGTCTTGCCGCGGCGCGTCTTGACCTCGACCGAGTAGATGGCCTGCAGCGACTCGGCGATGAAGTCCGCGCCGGTTTTGGGATGCTCGCCATAGACCGCCATCACGCGCTTGTGGCCGTCGCGCCCGCACATCGCGGCGGCCTCGGCGCGGATTTCCTCGACCGTGAGCTGGCGGCGCTGCTGCTGGCGGTTGTCGGCGCTGAAGCCGCAGTACCGGCAGCGGTTCACGCAGTAGCTGCTGATGTACATCGGGGCGAAGGTGACGATGCGGTTGTCGTAGACCTTGTGCTTGATGGCCAGCGCCGTCGCCTCCATCTCCTGCCGCAGGCCGGGGTCGGTCACCTGCAGAAGTGCCGCCGTCTCCTCCGGCAGCAGGGTCTCGATGGCCAGCGACTTGGCGAGGATGTCGCGGATGCGCGC
>CAYPJN010000179.1:0-2054 GCA_964411055.1 uncultured Lentisphaerales bacterium
GAAGAGTATAGCGGGTCGCGTGGCCTTTTCAATGCCTCGGGCGTTGCAATGGCCCTCGCGCGCGCGTTTAGAAAGACTCCCATCGCGCATAGGTTTAATTGGATCATTCCTGTCAGCGCGACCTGCCCATGCGCGTCTTCCAGCACGAGGTCGTCGGGAAGGCCAGCAGCGGGGCGAACCCGAAGCGGGCGCGCCAGTGGTCGGGCAGCGCGCGCACGGCGGCCCCCAGCGCCCTGGAGGCCAGGTTCGGTTCGCGCGCGGCTTCCGGAACCAGGAAGCGCCGGTTCTGCACGACGAGCTTCATCAGTTCGGCCCGCTTGTCCGCGTCCCATCGGATGTCCCGGTCCCGCGAAACCCGGAACCCGACTTGACTGCAAGGCAGGATCCACGTATCTTCTTTACAAGTTGGCAGTACATGCGGTGGTAAATCATACTGTTGAGTGACCGCGATACCTTTTGGGATGTCCTGCGCGTGCGCCAGTTTGGCTGGTGGGACTTGCTCAAGCTTGAGTTGTTCGTGGCGCTGGCGTACAGCCTGTATGGCGAGGTGAAGACGATGGGGACGTTGAAGGGCCATCGAATCCTATTTGCCGGCCTGACCTTGTTGGCGCTGTGTTTCAGCGCCCGGGCCGCCACCTATCTCAAGGCCGATGCGACCGGGACGGGCGATGGAACCAGTTGGATCAACGCCTGCACGTCGTTCGCTGCCGCCTTTGCCGCCGCGCAGGCCGGCGACAACATCATCTACGCCGCCCAGGGCGTCTACACGATTGCCGCGACGCCCACGGCGACGGACGGGTTCCGGCTCTACGGCGGATTCCGCGGCGACGAGACGGGAACCGCCGAAGAGATGCTCGCCGCGCGCGACACCGACCTGTACCAGACGATCTTCACCTCCGACAAGGGCACGCGCAATTTCCAGTGGGTGCATGTCGGCCCCGGCACGGCGGGCAGCTTCACCTGGTTCGAGATCGCCAAGCTCGACAAGACGGCCTACCCGGTGCTCACGGGCGGAAAGTTCACCCCGCCGCCGGCCACGACGTGCGACTACGACTGCTACTACCTGCTCGCCGCGGACAAGTATTCCTCCTCCGCGCTGACCGTGAACCAGAACATCGACGTCACGGTCGATGGCATCTGGTATGTCGGCATGTACGGCGGCATCACGATCCAGGCCGCGCATACCAACGATGCCGTGACGCGGCATGTCACGGACTGCCGCTTCATAGGATCGGCGGGCGTGATCATGGCCAATGCGAATTACGGTAGCTCAACGACCACGCCGGCCGTGCTGGTCGAGAGGTGCCGGTTTATGCATTACAGCGGCGGCTGCGTCGTCCGCGGCTATGGCCGCCGGCTGCGCCTTGAGGAGTGCACCTTCTCGCATCTCGTCCGGCCCGCCGCGGGGGCGGACCGCGGTTCCGCGGTGATCTATTGCTGGGGCTACGGAACTGTGGATGTGATCGACTGCACTTTCAGCCGCGGGATCTTCGTGACCAGCTCTGGCGGCGAGACCGGGTATCCTCCCGCGAACTGCATCTCCTGGGAGGCTGTTTCGGGCATTAACGTGAAGGGGTGCGTGTTCACCAACAATCTCTCCTACTCGCAATACGGATACGGATGCACGCTCATCGGCGTCAATGCCGGGCGCATCGAGAACAACTATTTCGGCCGCAACCGTCTGGAGGTCAAGCCGATAGCCACACGTCCCTACAGTCTCGTCGTGATGTCGCCGGGCTACGGGACGATGTATAGTCGCTTGTCGGGCTGCACGTTCGAGAGCAACACGGTCGCCGTTACGGCCCTGGGCCTGTCGGGCGGCACCTACGCCTGCGGCATGCTCGGGACCGGAACGGGAAAGATCCTGCAGAGCGTCTTCAACTGTACGTTCGCGGACAACCATTTCGAGACGGTGGCGTTGGAAGGCGTGACGCCGATTCTCTCGCAGGGGGTGTTGTTCGCGGAGAATGTCGCGACGCTGGCCGGATCGCGATGCGGCATCGCGAACTGCACGTTCACGATGTCCGAAGCCGCGGCGGAGGTCTACGACGTGG
>CAYPJN010000179.1:2064-6025 GCA_964411055.1 uncultured Lentisphaerales bacterium
TTCCATTGCTGAATTCCATCTTCACGCGCGGTGGAGACTCGGACTACAATCCCTTTTATGCGGATGCCCCCGCATACATGGCCGTGCGGAACAGCTCGGCGGCGGGGCTGACCGCCCCGCCGGCAGGCATCCTCTTCACCAACCTCGAGACCGATCCGGTGCCGCTCGCGCGCGAGGTTGCGCCTGACGGACGGAACGTCTACTACCGTCCGGCGGCCAACATGCCGGCCCTGCGTGAAACCGCCGACATCGCCGCCAATACCGAGAGCGAATATGTACGGACCCTCCGCTTCCGCCTGCCGGGCGCGACGACGTGGCAGGCGCTGCTCGACGGCGAGACGGCTTCCCAGGCTGCCGCCACGCCGCTGGAGGACGCCTGCGGGACGACGCGCGTATTTGGGAACTACACGCGCGGCGCCCTCCAGACGCTCACGGAAGCGGCCGAAGAGGGCCGGACGCTACTGCTCAGATCCGAACCCGAGAAACTAGCCATTTTCACCGGCGCCCCGTGGTGGCAGGTGGTGCCTACCAACGGAACGATGACGCCCGTGACGGTATCCGGACGGTTCGACGCGACGTTCCTGCGCTGGGCCGACACAAATGGCGTGACGGTCTCGACCAGCGCGACCTTGTCCGGCCTGACGCTCACGAACGACATCACCATCGTCATCGCCGTGTTTGCCCCCGCGACCGTCACGCTCTCGTTTGATCTGGGTGTCTACGGCCTATTCGCCGACAGCGGCACGAACTACAAGGAGCTGGAGTGCGTCGTCGGGGCGAACATGCCGCAGCTCTCCGTGACGGACGCGGACGACTGGCACTTCGAGGGGTGGGGCGGCGGCCTGCCGGAAAAAGTGCCCGTGACCAACGCGTCGTACGTCGCGACCGGCGTCTCCAGGGACCTGCGCGTCATCTACCTCGTGCCGGCGGACGATCCGGCGCTGGAGACCGGCGCACAGGACGGCACGGGCTGGGACGACGCCTACGGCGACCTCCTTGAGGCGATAAACGACGCCAAGCGCTGGCGCGGCGAGGTGCGCGTCAAGCGGGGCGTCTACGACATCGCTGCCTCGATCCCCTCGTTCTCGAATGTCCGGCTCCGGGGCGGCTGGGCCGGGACGGAGGGTGCGGAAGGCGTGCCCGATCCCCAGGTCAATCCGACCATCATGTCTGGCGACATGAATCATGACAACTACTGGCGCCCGAACAACGCGGATCCGGGGATCGACTACCGGACCAATATCTGGGACTACGCGGCGCTGGCTTTCAACATGCCCACGCCCCGGTTCGAGACCTACTGGGCCGCGACCGGCAATAACGGCGACGACACGCCCGCCTTCGTCACCGACAACGGCATGGTGACGAACTGCCAGATCGAAGGTCTGGCCATCACGGGCTTCAAGAACACGGCGATCGGCATCGTGGTCTCCTCGACCATGGATTTCTCCAACTGCCGTTTCCTCGCCAACAACACATCGTTCAGCGGTGGAATGACGGCGGGCGCGCTGCTCGTGACCGGCAACGCCACCTTCGACGCCTGCGACTTCATCGGTTCGCATACCCCGCTCACCTTCTACAACACCAGCTCGGCCTACAAGGGCACCAACCGGGTGACGAACTGCTCCTTGCTCTTCAATCACGGCAGCAGCTCCGGTACAGGCGGCGGAATGATCGTCTACACGCAGTACAAGGACTTCGTCCTCTCCGCGTGCCGCTTCGCGTACAACTTTGTCTGGGAATACCAGGGCTACCAGCGGTGTCCGGTGCAGTTCGACTCGGTGAACAACCTGACCATCGCGGATACGGTTGTCGAGGACAACGTGGCGAAGAACCGCTGCGTCTCGGTCTTCGACATCGAGAGCGTCTACGGATCGCTGCGCATCAGCCGCTGCATCTTCCGCCGGAATACGAAGATCGGCCACGGCACCGACAGCGGGGCCACCGCCGGCACGCTGCGCATCGCGGCGGCAGCCCTCACGCGGCAGGCCATTGTCGAGAACTGCCTGTTCGAGGATAACTCCGTCATCCGGCAGAACGAGAGCAACAGCGGCAGCAGCACCAAGGTTTGCGAGCAGGCGTCGGGGGTCAACTTGCGCAGCGGGCGCGTGGCGCTCGTCAACTGCACTTTCCGCAACAACTCCACGGACATGACGGGGGCGCCGTCGCTGGCGTCGGGCGCGAGCGCCGATCCGCTGGGCGGAACGATCATTAGCGGCGGGGGGGCCAACGCGCATCTGGCGCTCGTCAATTGCGCGCTGGGCGGCAACACGGTCGTCGGACCGATCGCGGCGGAGATCTGCACGCGGTCCACGACCGCCTCTACGACGCTTGCCTTGATCAACTCGGCGTTCTGGAGCGGTGACTTGGGCAACGTGCCGTACATCCTCGATTCTGCGACGCAGCCGATCGGCATTGCCCAGAGCGCCATCCGGCGCATCGAGGCGGGGGTATGTTCCGCGACGTCGTACTGGTTCAACGTCTGGAGCGCGGATCCGCTCTTCAAGCGCGTGGTCTCTGAGTCGAACGAGAATCTGGCCATGCTGAGGGTACGCGCGCCGGCCTATGCGCGCGCGTCGCGCCCCGTTTGGGAGGCGCAGGACGGCTTCCTGTACTTCCACGACGCGATCACGAATCCGGCAAAACCCTGGCGCAAGGTGACGGAACTGGGCTATTTCAGTGCCACGGCGCCGGCGGGGGTGACGCTGACGTCCCTGCCGGTTCCCGACGCGTTCGGCGCCGAGCGCCGCGTCAAGGGCTTCACGCTCGGGCCGGTAAACGGGGCTCCGGGCAGCACGCTGCTGATTCTCCGATAACGGTTCGCGGGGACGCTCGCCCTCCAGGGTACGATCTGCCGCATGCCTTCCGCTGCCTCGTGCGTCCGTCGGCCGTCCCGGAGCGCGATGTCCCGACCGGTCAGCCGTTCGCGTCCCGGTGGCGCGCGGCGTAGTGCGGCGAGTCGCCGCGGCGGTCCCAGTTGATCGTCTCGCCGATGCCGCGCAGGCGCATGGCGAGGCAGTGGCGGCACGCCTCGGCATTCTCGTCGAGGCACGGCTTGTTCTCGTAGAGCTGGTAGCGGCGCCGGTAGGCCACGTCGGTCACGTTGGGCATGATGACGTTGGCGCCGGCCAGCACGCCCTGCTCGCGGCCGTCGTCCGCCAAGGCCTGGAGCGCCGTTGTCGCGGCGATGTTCACGTCGTGCAGGTAGAGACGCGTCGCGGCGATCATGTTTAGGCCCAGGCGCAGGCGGGATGCGGCATACTCCTCCGTGAAGGGGATATCACGGCCGAGCGGGGTGTCGCGGTGCGGGATGTAGGGACCCATCCCGATCATGTCGAGATCCATCTCGCGGAAGAAGCGGATGTCGTCCGCCAAATCCCCGCAGGTCTGGCCTGGAAGCCCGCTCATCACGCCGCTGCCGACCTGGTAGTCGCAGGCGCGCAGCAGCCGAAGACAGTCGCGACGCCGCTCGAATGAATGATCGGCGGGGTGGAGCCGGGCGTAGAGCCGAGGATTGGAGGTCTCGATGCGCAGCAGGTAGCGGTGGGCGCCGGCGGCCCGCCAGCGCGCGTAGGTCTCGGCGCTCTGCTCGCCGAGCGAGAGCGTGATGCCCAGCGTGTCCCCGGCGCGCGCCGCAATCGCGCGCAGGAGCCGCTCGATGAAGACCGTGTGCGCCTCGGACTCGATCTCGCCCGACTGCAGGACGAGGGAACCATAGTGCAGGTCGAGATTACGCTTCACGGCCTCGAGGACGGCCGCCTCGTCGAGTTGGAAACGGTTCAGGGCGCGGTTGTCGCGGCGGATGCCGCAGTAGAAGCAGTTCTTGGCGCATACGTTGCCCATCTCGATGATGCCGCGCAGGCTCACGACCTTGCCGGCATGGCGCACCTTTACCTCGTACGCGGCGGCGTAAAGGTCGCGCCGCGCGCCGGGATCGGACTGCTCCAGCAACAGAACGAGCTCG
>CAYPJN010000180.1:0-6019 GCA_964411055.1 uncultured Lentisphaerales bacterium
GCGTGCTGCAGACAAGCTGGTTTGCCTCCGGTCGCATCTGCCGCGCGCTGCTGGATGCGACCGGATGCAGGGACGAGGAGGCTCTGCAGGTCGCCGCCTCGTTCAAGGTGGTGGCGGAGCATGCCGCGCGGACGTGACCCGCGCGGACGGCGAAATGTATGGAGAATGCGCCATGATACGACTACTGGCCTTAGTGAACCTGCTGCTGGGAGGTCTGATCCTGCTGGCGCGGATTGTAACCCCTTTCCTGAACCAGATTCCGTCCGACCGCGAGAGCACGCTTGCCGAAGTGGTCGGGGTGATTGGCGGCGCGGACGGGCCTACTAGTGTATGGTTATCCTCCGGGCTTGAACACTCGTGGGCCGTGCCGGTGTGCCTGGGGATTCTGCTTGTGCTGAATGCCGTGGCGCTGTACCAGGCAAATAGAAACTAAGACGCGTTCAGCACCCGCAAGGCGATGCTGGCGGTTGACGAGCACGGCGACGAACGCGTTCCCGGGGGTGGCGACGGGCGTGACGAGGGAGTGAGGATGGGGGGCTGCGGCGGCGCGGTAGCGACATATGCAGCCGGGCATGTCGGTGAGGGTATGTTCGGATAACGCCAATGACGGCCTTGGGTCAAGCTTTAGAATGGGCTGGCGTGAAATAGGACGAGGAACTCTATATGCCTACCACGGTCAAGGCCGCAATCTGGCGATTACGTAGCCGCAAATAAAGGCTCACCCACGGGTGGCGAGTCGGAAAAGCACAAAAAAGCACCTGAGAGCACATGGGGGCACGGCAGGGACATCAAGAGGGTCGAAAACAAAAACCCCCGGTTTTATTGGCGTTTTCTGCCTAAAACCGGGGGTTGAAGTGGTAGCGGGGGTAGGATTTGAACCTACGACCTTCAGGTTATGAGCCTGACGAGCTGCCGGACTGCTCCACCCCGCAACAAAAGTGTCTTAGTGGCGCGCCTCGCAGGAGTTGAACCTGCAACCTTCTGATCCGTAGTCAGATGCTCTATCCAATTGAGCTAGAGGCGCGCAACGGGAAGTAATATACACGGGCGGCGGAACAAATGCAAGCGTGATTTCACAGGCACCTACACTGCGAAAGTTGCGAAAGTTGCAGCTTGGCCGAGATAACGAGGTAGAGCAGCGCCGCGGCCCCCATCAACGCCAGGGCGACGACCAGCACGGTCTCCAGCCGCGTCTTCACATCGGGCATCTCGCCCCGCGCGAGCCGGGCGAGGTAGCGCCGGTAGCGGATCAGCGCCGCCACATTCAGCAGGACCCCCAGTGCCACGAGCAGTATCCCCAGGCCCAGCGAGGCATCGTAGTCCACGGCGCCCGCCGCAGTCGGCGCTTCGCCCGCGTCGGTCAGCAGCCGGAAGCGCGCGACGGCGAAGCCGAACCCCATCAGCGCCAGGCCGGTGCGGATCCAGGCGAGAAAGGTGCGTTCGGCGGCCAGCGGCACGCGGGGATCGACGGGAATGAGGGAGGTGGTGGGAGCCATAGGTTCTCTTTTACAGCCATCGGGCGGGGCCGGATGCGGGCCGCCTAGCCGGCGGCGGCGCGGGCCAGGTCGAGCATGGGTTTGAGCACGGTGTAGGCGATCAGCAGGACGGCGAGGCCGACGACGAGGATCAGGGCCGGCTCCATCAGTCCCAGCAGGCGGGTCAGGCGACCCTCGTAACCCTGGCGGCAGCGCATGGCCGCCTGATCCAGCATCTCGCGCAGATTGCCGGCCGACTCCCCCACCCGCACCCACTCGGCCAGATGAGGCGCCAGGGGCGGCAGGGCGACCAGGGCCGACGAGAGGCTTCCGCCCTGCCGGACCGCGGCGGCCGCCTCGTCGCCGAGCGCGGCGAGCCAGTGGCTGCCGGTCGCGCCGCCGGCCACCGGCAGCGCCTCCTGCGGCGGTACGCCGGCCTGCACCAGCAGCGACATCGTGCTGGCGAAGCGCAGACTCCAAAGCCGGGGCAGGATCGTCCGCGCAACCGGCAGCCGCAGCAGTCCCTTCTCGACACGCGCCGCGAGTCGCGCGTCGCGCCGGGCAGCCTGCCGCAGCCAGAGTGCCGTCACCGCCGCGGCAGCGCCCGCCGCCAGCATGAGCAGCAGCAGCCGCGGACCCCAGAAGGCCACCCGCTGCGTGGCGGCGGGCAGGCCGTCGCCGAACTGGCTGAAGAGACGGGCCGCCCGCGGCAGCACGACAAACATCATAAGGCTCAGAAGCGTGAGCGCCAGCACAAGGACGGCCACAGGATAGAGCAGCGCGGCCCGCAGACGGCCGGCCACGGCAAGCTGCGCCTCGGTGAAGTCGGCAAGCTGCTCCAGCATGGCCCCCTGCAGGCCCGTCTGCTCGGCGGCCTGGAGCGCCGCGGCCTCGTAGGGCGGAAGCCGTGGCTCGCCAGCAGTTATCGCGCGGCTGAGCGGCAGGCCGTCGCGGATCCGGTCGCGCAGTCCTGCCAGGAACCCGCGCAGTGTCCCGCCGGTTTCGCGCTCGTCCAGCAGCAGGCCCAGCGCGCGCTCGAGCGTGAAGCCGGCGCGCAGCAGCACGCCGAGCTCGCGGTACACGCGCGCGCGGCCCTCGGCGCCGAGGGAGCCCGCTGCCGCCGCGGGGGTCAACCGCTCGGTCAGGATGCCCTGCTGGTCCAGGGACAGGCGCGCAAGTTTCGGTGTCTCCGCCTCGATCCAGCCGCGCCGGCGGCGTCCGGCGGCATCGCGCCCGGTGTAGGCGAAGACGCTCACGCCGACAAGGCTCCCGCGACCTCGCGCAGATCCGTGAGCCCGCTCCTGAGCTTGGCGACGGCGTCGTCGACGAGCGGGCGCATGCCCGCATCCATCGCCACCCGGCGCAGTTCGTCGGCGTCGAGGCTTCCCTTGCGGATCGCCGCGCGCACGGCATCGTCGCATACCATCAGCTCGAAGAGCCCCTGGCGCCCGCCGTACCCCTCGAGGCAGCGGCCGCAGCCCACGGCCTTCCAGAGCGTTCCGCCGGCCAGCCGCGCGCGCCAGGCGGTATCGGCGTCGCAAATCCGCGCCGCCTCCTCCCAGCCGGCCGGCTGGCGGCAGTGCGGGCAGAGCGTGCGGACCAGCCGCTGGCCGAGGACGCCGCGCAGGCAGGAGGCGAGCAGGTAGGGCTCGATGCCCATGTCGGCCAGGCGCATGACCGCCGCCGGCGCGTCGTTGGTGTGGAGGGTGGTGAAGACGAGGTGGCCGGTCAGCGAGGCGCGCACGGCGATCTCGGCCGTCTCGGCGTCGCGGGTCTCGCCGACCAGCACGACGTCGGGATCCTGGCGCAGGATGTGGCGCAGGCCGCTGGCAAAGGTCAGTCCGATCTTCGGCTTGACCTGGATCTGGCCGATGTTGTCGAGCCGGTACTCGATGGGATCCTCGATCGTCATCACGTTGCGCCGCGCGGCATCGATCCCGTTGAGGGCGGCGTAGAGCGTGGTCGTCTTGCCGGAACCGGTGGGGCCGGAGACGACGATCATGCCGTTCGGCAGGCGCAGCAAGCGCTGGAACCGTGCGGTCTCCGCCGTGTCCATGCCCAGCGAGGTCAGCGGCAGGCAGGCATCCTCGCGGTTCAGCAGGCGCAGGACGACCCGCTCGCCGTCGGCCACCGGCACGGTCGAGACGCGGATGTCGAGCAGGCGGTCGCCGACGCGCACCTGGGCCATGCCGTCCTGCGGCAGGCGGCGCTCGGCGATGTCCATACGCGCCATCACCTTGAGCCGCGACACGAGCGCGGCCTCAAGGTGCTTGGGCGGCTCGGCCCGGTTGTAGAGCACGCCGTCGATGCGGTAGCGCACCGCCAGGCGCGACTCGAAGGGTTCGAAATGGATGTCGGAGGCGTGCTGCTTGACGGCCTCGAGCAGGATCAGGTTGACCAGGCGCGTGACGGGGGCCGCCCCGGCCGCCTCGAGCAGGTCGCTGGTGCGCACCACCTGATCCCCACCGCCGTCGGCGACGCCCCCGGCGGCGGCCCCGGCCGCATCGAGAGCGCGGATATAGCCGCCGGCGTCGGCATTGGCGTGGGTGGCGTAGCCGCGGGCGATCGCCTCCATCACGACGGCCTCGGTGGCGACCACGCAGCGCAGCGGACGTCCGAGCACCCGGGCCGCCTGCTGGTGCACCTCTATGCGGGTGGGGTCGGCTACCAGAAGGCATGCCTCGCCGTCGATGCGCAGGGGCAGGACGCCGTGGCTGCGTGCCCAGGCCAGCGGCAGCGGGGCCACCAGTTCCGGCACGAGCATGACGTCGTCGACGGCCGGCAGGAAGGCGAGACCCAGGCTTTCGGCCCGCGCGCGCGCCTCGGCCGCCGCGTCAGGGCCCTGGCTGGGCATCGGGGGCTTCGGCGTCATCGTGGATTCCCGTCCTTAGCCGCCACGCCTCGGTGCTCCCGGCCGCATCGCCCGGCTCGCGGAGGATGGTGGGCGTGACGAGGATCAGCAGGTTGGCGGTCTTCTCGACCTCGCGTGTGTAGCGGAAAAACCAGCCCAGCAGCGGGATGTCGCCGAGGAGCGGCAAACGGTGGTCGACCTTCTGCTTGTCCTTGCGGGTGAGGCCGGCGATGACGATCGTCTGGCCGTCGGGAACGGTGACCGTGGTGTTGGCCGTGCGCTTGGCGATCGTCGGCGTGAATTCGGTCGTGCTCGATCCCGAGCTGATGACCGACTCGATGCTCGGCTGCAGATCCATGCGCACGAGGCCGCCGGGAATGACATGCGGCATGAGTTTTAGCTTGACGCCGACCTCCTGGCGCTCGATGTTCTGGATGACGTCGCGCGCGGTTCCGGAGCCGCCCTCGATGGTCGACTTGAGGATCGGGATCTCGTCGACGATGCTGAGGGTGGCCTCGGCGTTGTTCTGCGCCTGCAGGGCAGTCTCCGAGAGGATTTCGACATCGCCGCGCTCGCGCAGGGCCTCGATGCTGACGATGCCGGGGTAGTCTATGCGCAGCGAGCCGTCCGCGTTGCGCCGGGCGTGCGAGATGGCGGCCGTGAGGCCCTGGGGCAGCACGCCGCGCGCGGCGTCCTCGACGAGCGCGTCGCCGGCGTCGCCAGCGATGCGGGTGCCGGCGCTGACGGCCGTGTCGCCCGCCTTGCCGGGCGCCGTCAGCGCCGTCAGGCCCACGCCCCAGGTGAAGCCGGAGCTGTCCGAGAGCTCGGCTATCAGCACGCGGATATGCACCTGTTCCGGCGCGCGGTCGAGCTGCTCCAGCAGCGCGCGCACGACCTCGAAGTCGTTCGGCGAGGCGTCGACCAGCAGGGCGTTGTTGGCGGGGCTAGCCTCGACGGCGATGCGCCGGATGTCCTTGCCGTCGGCCGCCTTGGCCGCCGACTTCTCCAGCAGGGCCGAGAGGCTCTTGGCGGCCTCGTCCGCCTTGAGGTACTGCAGTGAGACGGCCTTGAGGTGGCCACGCCCCGTCGGCAGGTCGACATCCAGGCGGGCGATGAGCGCCTTGTACTCCGCCAGCAGGGCGGCCGGGCCGACGAGGATCAGGCTGTTGGCATGCGGGGCCGCCACCACGAGTCCGCCGCGCGCGGCGCCGGGCGCCCCCGCGCCCTGGAGGCGCGCCGCGAGCTGCTGGCCCTCCGGAGGGGCGGCCTGCGTCATGGTCGTGTTCAACTGGCGCGCCAGCGCGTCGGCGTCGGCAAACGCGAGCGGCACGACCTCGGTCACGCGGGCGAGGCCCGGGCGGTCCAGTTCCGCAACCAGGAGCGCGACGCGTTCCAGCGTGCGGGCGGTGTCGGTCACCACCAGATGGTTGCTCGATTCGAGCACAGCAATCCAGCCCTTGCGGCCGCCGCCGCCCTCGAGCACGCGGCGCACGTCGTCGGCGGCCACGTGCTGCAGGCTGAAGACGCGCGTGACGAGGCCGTTGCCGGTCTCGCCGTCGCGCATGGCGGCCCCCACCGAGAGACCACCGCCCTCGGGCAGGCGCACGATGCGGCATGAGCCGCCCTCGTCCACGACGCTCAGGCCGGCCGAAGCCAGCACCGAGAGGCCGAAGGCGTAGACGTCGCCGGCCGG
>CAYPJN010000181.1:0-5944 GCA_964411055.1 uncultured Lentisphaerales bacterium
GTTCACGGGCGCGAGCTTGCGAGCGTACCGTGCGACGCCGTGTTCGATCCTCAGTGGAAAGCCTTCCCGGAGAGCAACGTCCTTACAGCCGCCATCAGTTTCTGGAAAGCCCGGCTCGGCTCGGGGTCTTTCCCTTCTGGGTACGCGTTCGCCCCTTCGCTAGCGACAGCCCTGGCGTTCCATTTCAGATAAACGTGCCATCCCGTCCCATCCAGCACGTTGAGGTCTGTGTAGTTCGTCTTCCAGGTCCAGACGCCGATCTCCTCGACCGAGGTCTTGAACGCTTGCCATTGGGTTTCGCTGGGTTTGACTACCTCCGTGGTCTGTCCAACGATGTCCGAGGGCGAACGCGCGCCGCCACCTGACGTGTAGTTTAGGACGCCGTTCGTAAGGAGAAGTCGGTACGAGGGGCGATCAAACCCGCCAACGAAGATATCCAGAGTCGAGGGCCTATCAGCGCTTTCGCCCGTCAGAGGAAGGAGCAATGCAACGCCCAGGAGCACCGCAACTCTACTCATATCATCTCCTTGGTCGCCATGAGATAGGTGGCCAGAAGCAATCCGCCGGAATGATGGACGAACCGGCACACTCGACCCCACACGGGAAGCTTACCCGGCTGGGTGGATCAATGTCAAGCCGTCCACAAAAATCTTATAACCTGATGGAAATCGACAAAATGGCGCGCAAAGACAAACGTAGGACGCCAGGGAGCGGGGCGGGGATTACGATTAGGATTAGGACTAGGACTAGGACTAGGACTAGGACTAGGACTAGGAAGGATGGTGAATTTTGGGATTGGATGGAGGGGATGGGGATGTTTGTAAAGGGATAATCGGGGAATCCGAAAGGCCGGCCGAAAGGGATGGGCGGGAGACGGGCGCGCGCCCTGGCTGAACTGGATACTGGGCCGGAAACACAACGCGAAACTGCTGGCGGACAAACTGGAGGAGGAGTAACGCGCCTTTGTGCGGAATAGATCAATTCTTCTGTTGACAATCAGCATCTTACGTCTCTAGACTGATCCACAGCAAGGCCTATAAGGATCACGGCTATGGATCAATCCTCGCTGCGAGTGACGGCCCCGCACGACCCCGCCCCCCGGTGGCCGGCAGGCTACGTCAAGGTTCTGCGAGATGCGGGCGCGAATCTGCGGGATCGCTCTGGAACCGCGTATAACTGTGCCGGTGATTCATGCGCCAAAACCTTCCGCGCGGGCGACGACACCTTTCGACAGACGCACACAGGGGAGCAGGCAGGAATGTTCAACGCGCAAATGGGAAACATGAAACGCACACTTTTGCACAGACTGGCCGCGGGACTGGCGGCGGTGTTCCTTGCCGGCGCGGCGGCGGCGGCGGAGCCTGCATTGCCGGCGGGACTCGGAACGCCGAAACCCGACACCGAACCCGCACTGCCAGCCGGACTAGGCGCGGCCGCCGCGTCCAAGCCCGCCACCGAACCGGCGTTGCCGGCGGGACTGGGGACGCCTCCCGGCGGTGAAGCGCGCTCCGCCGCCCCCGGCGGGCAACGCCTGCCCGCGTGGCTGAGCGGCTTCTGGGAAGCGCGCGGCGGCGTCCGTCTGCAGAGCGATCCCCACGAGAAGACTTCCTCCCTCGGCGAGACGCGTCTGCAGTTGCAGTTCGACCAGGCGGGCGAACGCGCGACCGTGAAGGTCGTCGCGGATCTGCTCTACGACCCCGTCTTGAACGACCACTCCGTCGACCTGGAGCGCGGCGAGGGCGCGGTCGACCTGCGCCAGGCCAACCTGCTGCTGCGCCCAGCCGCGTTCCTCGACCTCAAGCTCGGCCGCCAGATAAACACGTGGGGCAACGGCGACATGCTCTTCATCAACGACCTCTTCCCCAAGGACTGGAACGCCTACTTCATCGGACGCGATGACGAATACCTCAAGGCCCCGTCCGACGCCGCCAAGGCCTCGTTCTTCAGCGGCTGGGCCAATCTCGACCTGGTCTACGCGCCGCGCTTCGACAGCGACCGCTTCATCGACGGCCGGCGCATCTCCTACTGGAATGCCGGCCTAGGACGCCGCGCCGGGCGCGACGCCACGGTCCAGGCCGACATTCCCGACGAGCCCTTCGGCGACGACGAGTGGGCCGCCCGCCTCTACCGCAACCTCGGCGGGTACGAGGTCGCCCTCTACGGCTACGACGGCTTCTGGAAGAGCCCCGGAGGTTCCGACCCCGCGCGCGGCACGGCGCTCTTCCCGCGTCTGCAGGCCTATGGGGCCAGCGCGCGCGGTCCCCTGGGACACGGTATCCTGAGCCTCGAGACCGGCTGGTACCGCTCCATCGACGACCGCGAAGGCACGGACCCGATGAACAACAACAGCGAGGTTCGCTACCTGATCGCTTACGAACAGGAACTCATGCGCGAACTGACCGGCGGCTTCCAGTACTACGTCGAGAACCTGCGGGACTACGACGCTTACCGCGACACGCTCCCCGACGGCCTGGCGGCGCGCGACGAGTACCGCCACGTGCTAACACTGCGCCTGACGAAGCTGCTGCTCAACCAGAACCTCAACCTCGGCCTGTTCCTCTATTGGTCGCCCTCCGACCACGACGCCTTCCTCCGCCCCAAGGCGAGCTACAAGCTCGACGACCACTGGATCTTCGAGTTGGGCGGCAACCTCTTCGTCAGCGCGGACGACCACACCTTCTTCGGCCAGTTCGAGCGCAACAACAACCTCTACGCCAGCGTGCGCTACGGCTTCTGACCCAGTGTCCGGCTAGACACGGGGACGCGAGGGAGGCGCTTGCACTACCAACCGTCACCCACGCATGCTCATTCCGCACCGAGGCCGCGCAGCAGGAAGCCGACCAGGAAACTGATCCCCGACACGCTGAGGCTCAGCAGGGCCATCTCGCCGAAGCGTCGTCCGAAGGGCTGATCCCGGGCGACGGAGATGTAGTAGTTGAATGCCGCGATGATCGCGATGGCAACGGCCAGCGTGCATCCAAGGGCCAGAAGATAGTTCGGCAGCAGCAGATACGGCAGGATGAGCAGAACCACGGTCAGAATATAGGCGGCCCCGGTGTATACGGCCGCCTTGAACGGATGCTTCTTCTCCCCTTCCCCCTCGGTCTTGGTCGAGAGGTATTCCGAGGCAGCCATCGAGAAGGCGGCCGCGATGCCGGTGATGCAGCCAGTCATCGCGATCAGCCGCGTGTTCTGCAGCGCCAGCGTCAGGCCCGCCAGCGCGCCGGTCAGCTCGACCAGCGCGTCGTTCAGGCCCAGCACGATCGAGCCTACGTACCGCAGCCGCTCCTCGTCGATCATGTTCAGCAGGGCCTGCTCGTGCACATCCTCTTCATGCCGGATTTTTTCCGCGTCGGAGATGGACGCAGGCAATTCGCCGTAGGACTGCTGCGCCCGGTTTTCGCCGCGCTCCATGAGCTTGGTACCGAATGTGAGGCCGAAGAGACGGCAGATCCAGACATACAGCCGAACCTTGCCCCAGTCGGGCGCCACCGTTTCGCCCGTATGGCGCTGCCAGATCGCGGCATGCCGTTTCTCATCGGCCGCGATACGCTCCAGTACCGCACGGTTGCCGTCGTCCCGCTGGCAGGCCGCCAGGTGCAGGTAGATGTGATGTTCCGTGATTTCCGAAAGCTGATGCCTGCGGATGATGGAGAGCTCGCTGTCATTCATGGTTTCGTCTCCTCGTTCGGCTGTGATCAAAACACTGCCATACCGGTAATGACAACATACACGGAACGACGCGCACCAATCAAGCCGGCGGCGCAGCGACCGCCTTGGCGGCGGGCACTTCCATGAACTTCGCTGTCGCCTTCGCACTGGCCTTGCCCCCCTGCCTGAGTTCGCCCCGCAGACAGTGGAGCGGACCGTGCGATTCGCAAAGCTGGGCGCTGATCACCGCCGGGATGCCAACATCGACCGGCGCGAGAAAGCGCACCTTCAATTCACCGGTCATCCCTATGCATCCCCGCGCGAAGAGACAGTGGGTCATGGCGCTGTCCAGCAGTGCCGAGATCACCCCGCCATGCAGATGTCCCGTGTAGCCCTGCCAGCTCCGGGGGCATTCGAACGTGCTCTCCACATGCCCGTCCTCATGCACGTTGAAACGCAGGCGCAGTCCGTGCGGATGGTTCGTCCCGCAGAGCACGCACTGGCCGTGCAGCCGCTCCCGCAGGGCGCGCATCGCCTCCGCTCCCGCGCTAGTGGTCACAGACGTTCTCGCCGGTGGCCAGGGTGCCCGCCAGGTGCTGCCGCACCAGGACTTCGGGCGCCTCGACCGCCGCGCCGACCACGACGCGGATGCCGTTCTCGTTGAAGAGGCCCTGGGCGCGCTGCCCCATGCCGCCGGCGATGATCAGGTTGACCCCCTGTTCGTGCAGCCACTTCGGCAGCACGCCCGGCTCGTGCGGCGGAGGCGTCAGGAGCCGCTGCCCGGTGATGGCGCGGGATTCCGCGTCCACGTCGATTATCGCGAACTGCTCGCAATGCCCGAAATGCATGCAGAGCTTGCCCGCCGCGGTTGGAATGGCGATCTTCATGACTTGTGGTTCTCGCTTCTCCGTCTCCGGTTTCGCGGGGGCCCCGGCAGCGTCGCCGTCCGACAGCGCCAGCAACGGCTCCACGATCCCGGCAAAGGCCTTGGCGGTCTCCGTCTTGTTGTAGTGGTACACGAAGGGCTTGCCGTCGTCGCAGGCGACGCCGATGGCCGGGTCGATCGGGATGCGCCCGAGGAAGGGCACGCCCATGCTCTCCGCCATGCGCTCGCCGCCGCCGCTCTTGAAGATGTCGGTCAGCGTGCCGCAGTGCGGGCAGACGAAGCCGCTCATGTTCTCGATCACGCCCAGCACGCGCAGATCGAGCTGGCGGCAGAAGCTGATCGAGCGCCGCACGTCGGCGGTCGAGACATCCTGCGGAGTCGTCACGACGACGGCGCCATCGAGCGGCGCCGCGAGCTGGCAGACGGAGAGCGGCTCGTCGCCGGTGCCGGGGGGCGAATCGATGATCAGATAGTCCAGTTCGCCCCACTCGACTTCCTCGAGAAACTGCTTGATCGCGCCCATCTTGAGCGGCCCGCGCCAGATCACCGCCGCGTCGCGGTCGCGCAGCAGCAGGCCGATCGACATCATCTTGACGCCCGCAAGCTGGACCGGCTGGATATGCCCGTCGACCGATGTGACCTCGGCATCCTCGAGATGCAGCATCTTGGGGATGCTTGGACCGTGGATGTCCACATCCAGCAAGCCGACCTGCCGGCCCTGCAGGGCGAGCGAGATCGCCAGGTTGGCCGCGACCGTGCTCTTGCCGACGCCACCCTTGCCCGACATGACCAGGATCTTGTGCCGGATGGTGTTGACGGGAAGATTGGCCGCCGCCGATTCCGCCTCGCCGCAGGTGCCGCAGTCGGCGCCGCAGGTTCCGCCCGAGGGGCATCCCGCAGCACTCGTGTCTGTTGTTGGCTTCTTGTCTTGCTTCATGTTATCTCACTTCTCCCGTTGAATCACTCAACCCAGTCAATACGGTCAACCCGGTCAATGATGTCGTAAAAAAGAACAGCTAGTCAAACGTCAAGTTCGCTCCCGCGCCCGCCGACAGCACGCGCCCCGGCAACGCCTGCCACAGCGCGGCGGTCGCAGCAAATCCCGTGCAGTGCATCGGGTAGAGCGCGGCGATGCCAAACCGTCGCAATTCACGAATCGTCCACTCCAGTCGCTCGGGCGTTGCACTGCGCAGGTGCATGCCGCCGACAACCGCCCGCATCGGCGCCCCGTCCGTGAGGTCGCGGATGTGGTCAAGGGTGTTGATCACGCCCGCGTGGGCGCAGCCCAGCAGCACCACGATTCCGGTCCCGGTCTCCACGAGCAGCGCCTGGTCGTCGGCGACGGGATCATTCTGCAGGCCTTCGGCATCCAGGCAGAAATGCTCCTGCGAACGCTCCTCGTCGTGG
>CAYPJN010000182.1:0-5935 GCA_964411055.1 uncultured Lentisphaerales bacterium
GCCGCGAGCGCTTTTTCGCGTTTCTGGAGTCGCACGCGGCCATCCGCATCGGCATTGGCCTGGCGAGTGTCGCGGAGATCGACCGGCTCAACATCCTCAACGCCACGCACCTCGCCATGCGCCGCGCCGTCCTGGCGCTCGGCGCGCCCCTTCCGGATTTTGTGCTGGTGGACGGCCTGCCCGTGCGCGGCCTGCCCTGCGGATCGCGCGCCCTGGTCGGCGGCGACGGCCGTAGCCTGCTCATCGCGGCGGCCAGCGTCGCCGCCAAGGTCGTGCGCGACCGGCTGATGGGCGAGCTCGACGCGCGCCATCCGGGCTACGGCCTGGCCGCCAACAAGGGCTACGGCACACGCCAGCACCTGCTGGCGCTGGAGCGCCTGGGCGTCTCCCCCGCGCACCGCCGCAGCTTCGCCCCGGTGGCGCAACGGCTCCAGGATCAGCTCTTCCCGCGGGAGGCGCCGTGACCACGGCCGCGGCCGGGCTGCGGCGCCTCGTGGCGGCAGCGCTGGCGCGCTGGAGCCGGGCGCGGCCCGGCCGCGGGGAGCGCGACGCCGGACGCTGGGGCGAGCAGGTGGCCGCAAAGTGGCTCGCGCGGCACGGATACGAGATTCTCGGACGGCGTGTCCGGCCCAACCGCCGCGACGAGATCGACCTCGTGGCGCGTCGGGAGCGGCAGTGGGTCTTCGTGGAGGTCAAGACGCGCCGCAGCGAGGCCTTCGGCCGTCCGGCGGCCGCCGTCGACGCGCGCAAGCGCCGCGCCCTCTGCCGCGCGGCGGCCTCCTACCTGCGCCGGGCCGGCTATCCGGCGGGCTGCTACCGCTTCGACGTGGTCGAGGTCGTCGGCGCGCCGGACGCGGACGAGCCCATCGTCCGCCACATCGAGGATGCCTTCCGCTTCGAGACGCGCTACAGGTTCCCAGCCACGGAGAGGACGACATGAATGTGCTCTACATCCTGCCGGGATCGGGCGGAACTTTCTACTGCCAGAACTGCCTGCGCGACGCCGCGCTGGCCGAGGCCTTGCGGCGCGAAGGACACCGCGTCACGGTTCTTCCGCTCTACCTGCCGGCCACGGCGGACATGCCGCGGCCGAAGGACGTGCCGGTCTTCTACGGGGCGGTCTCTCTCTACCTGCGTCACCGCTGCGCCGCGCTGCGGCGCCTGCCGCGCGCCTGGTTCGCCCCGCTCGACCGGTGGCCCGTGCTGCGGCTCGCCGCACGCTTCGCCGGAACCACCTCGGCCCGCGGTCTGGAGGACCTGACGTTGTCCATGCTGCGCGGCAGCGAGGGCCGACAGGCGGACGAACTCGAGCGCGTCTGCGCATGGCTGCGCGGGCTGCCGCCGGACGAGCGGCCTGGAGCGGTCATCCTCTCCAATGCCCTCCTGGCCGGCCTGGCGGCGGCGCTTAAGGCGGCCCTGGACTGCCCGGTGCTCTGCTGGCTGCAGGACGAGCATGTCTGGTTCGACGCCATGGCGCCCGATCTGCGCCAGGCCGTCGTCAAGGTGCTCGCCGCCGAATCCCGCGCCATCGACGGTTTTGTCGCCGCCAGCAACTACTATGCCGGCGAGATGTCGCGGACAATCGGCCTGCGGCGGGAAAGAATCGCGGTGGTCTATCCCGGCATCGATCCCGGCGCCTACCGCCTGGCCGACGTGCGCCGCCGCCCCCGGACGGTCGGCTTCCTGTCGCGTCTCGCGCCCGCAGAGGGTTTTGACCGTTTCGTCGAAGCCTTTCTGCTGCTGCGCCGCGAGCCGCGCTTTGCCGACGTGCACCTCGCGGCTACGGGGGGACCGCCGGCGGATCGTGGTTTCCTGCGGCGACAGGCGCGGCGGCTGGCGGAGGCCGGCGCGGACGCCCTGGCGGAAATTTCTGCCAGCCGCTTCGCCGGGGACCGCGCCGGGTTCCTGTCGGAACTCACACTGCTGTCGGTGCCTGGCGGCGCGAAGCCCGAGGCCTTTGGCTTCTATGCCATCGAGGCCATGGCGGCCGGCGTGCCGGTGGTGCTGCCGCGCCAGGGGGCCTTTCCGGAGATCGTCGCGGCGGCCGGGTGCGGCATACTGGCGGACGACGCCCGGCCCGCAACCCTGGCGCACGCCTGGGCCGCGCTGCTCGACGACCCTTTGCTGCTTCAGCGCGAGGCGGCGCAGGCGCGCCGCGCCGCCGAGACGGTCTTCTCCCACGCGGCCACCGCCGCCGCGCTGGCGCGCAGCCTGTCAAAATAGGTTTCGAGCATCGCATCGGGGCGGTTGACAAGGCTTACGGAAATGGATATATTCACGCCCGTCTCAAGGCTTGCCCCCTTCGTCTATCGGCTAGGACGCCAGGTTCTCATCCTGGTAAGAGGGGTTCGATTCCCCTAGGGGGTGCCATTTGGCACAACCGGCAGAAAAGCCCAATAAAAACGGCGTTTTCTGACTCCCTTCCCGGCGGCCTTGGGGGCTGGCGCTAACCGTTCCCACTCCCCTTCCCCACTTCCCCATCCGCGCCATCCGCGTCTATCCGCAGCTTCTCCATCTGCGCCATCTGCGATAAAAAACAGGCGCTTCACTTCTGCGTGCCCAACGCCCGCGCTTCCCGCGGGCATGCGGAAGCTGGTATACTCGTCCCATGCGTCTGTTGCTGGTCTCCACACACCGCAAGGCCGAGTTCGAAACCCTCTCTGCCGCGGACTACTTCGCACGCCATCCCTACAGCGTGGGCGCCATCCTCTTCAACCTGGAACGCCTGGGCTGGGAGACCCGGCGCCTCGGCATCCGCTCGACCGTGCATCCGGGCCGCCTGATCGCGGCGATCAACAACTTCCGCCCGGACATCATCTACACCTACGGTTCCCTGACCGCCCTGAATCCCATCTGGCTGCGGCGTCTCTGCCACCACCGCGCCTTCCGGGTCGTGCATGGCTGGGACGATGTCTACGGCGAGATCTGGCGCGATGTCTATGGCCGGTTGCCCGGCCGGCTGATGGACATCATGGAACGGGCGATCATACGGCAGTCCGACGGCGTGGTGACCCTGAGCCGCTACAACCAGGAGCGGGGACGCCGCTGGGGCGTGGAGAGCGTCTATATCCCCAACGGCGCGGATGTGCCTTCGTACGACCCGGCACAGTGTCCGATCCGCCTCGAGGGGCGCCTGAAAATCGTCTACACGGGCGACCAGGCGCGATGGAAGCGCACCTGGGAGCTCTGCGGGGCGATGGCGGATCTGCCGAAAGACATCAAACTATATCTGACCGGTGGACACTACGTCTATCTCGACAAGTACGCCTCGGAGAACTGCATCTTCCTGGGCTACCTGTCCAAGAACGACCAGCTAGCCGTCATGGCCCAGGCCGACGTCCTGGTCATCACAGCCAACCAGGACTGCAACGCCAAGATCCAAGAATACCTGCGGTTCGAGAAGCCGATCCTGGGCTACGACGGACGCCCCAATCTCTTCTTCACGAACGGCCGCAACGCCCTGCTGACCCGCGACTACCGCGCGGCCATCCTTCAGCTCGCGGACGACCCCGACCTTCGCGCGCGGCTTGCCGCCAACGCCCGCGCCGAACTGCCGGTTCTGACCTGGGCCGAGATTGCCGCACAGTTCGACGCCTATTTCCGTTCGCTCCTGGCGGCGACCCGGGCCGTGCCATGATCAAGGCAGCCCACATGCAGTTGCGGCGGCTGCGCGACCGTCTCGGGCCGCTCTGGTGGTACACGCTGCTGGGTTTCACCGTCAATCGCATGGGCGACGCGATCAATGTCTTCATCGGACTCTACCTCGTGCCGCGCCTGCTGCCGGGAAAGGATCTCGGCGCGCTCTTGCCGCTGATGACCGTGGGGGCGGTCTTTTCCACGCCACTGGCCCTGCTGCTGCTGCCCGTCGGCAAGTTCCTGAGCGTCTTCGCCGCCCGCGAACAGCCCGGCAAGGTCCGTGCCCTGCTGGAAGACTCCCTCGGCATCTCCCTGCTCTACGCGCTGGTAATGACGACCGTGCTGCTCTGGCAGGGGGATGCCCTGCTCGTGCGGCTGCAGGTCACGGACACGCGGCTCCTCTGGCCGGTGGCGGGGTTCGCCATCCTCGTCTGCATCGAGCCGATCGTCTCCGCCGCGCTGCGCGCGCTCCAACTGTTCAAACCGATGCTCGGGGCCGGCCTGCTCGGCCCCTATGTGCGCCTGGCCGGCATGCTGACCCTGCTGGTGCCGCTGGGCGCGCTTGGCTATCTTCTCGCGCAGTTGGGCACCTCGGTGTCGGGAGTGATTTACGGGCTGGCGGTTCTCTATGTGACCTTGCACCGGCTGGGACGCCGCGTCTCCTACTGGCCCCACGGCCGCGAGATGCTCCGTTTTGCCCTGCCGTTGGTGGCCCTGACCATCGTGGGCCGCATCCAGGGGCCCGTCGAAACCCTGGTTATCCGCCATCGCCTGCCAACCGTCGATTCGGCCGGCTACTATTACGCCGTCATGCTGGGCAACATCCCCGGCTTCTTCACCGGGGCGATGATGCCCTTCCTCTGGCCGATCCTTTCCGACCGCTTCGAGCGAGGGCTCAAGACCGAGGGTCTGCTGATCCAGTCGATGCTCTTCAACCTCGTGCTCGGGGCACTCTTCGTGGGCCTCTTCGCCCTGTTCATGCCCTGGTTCTTCACGCTGCCGGGCCCGTGGAAGCCCTACGGCGCCTACGCGGGCTTCGTCTGGCAGGCGGCGCTCATCGGCACGCTGAAGACGGCCCAGTCGTTCTACACCTCGCACGAGATGGCCTGCCGGCGCTTCACCTACATGCGCTACCTGATTCCCCTGCTGCTGCTGGAGAGCGCCGTGCTCTACCTGCTGCCGGGCTGGGCGGCCCTGCGCCCCTGGCTGCCGGCTACGCTCTGGAACTGGGTGGCGGCGCGCTACCAGCCCAGCCTGCAGGGATTCGTGACGATCATCCTGCTGGCCAACGCCGCCTTCACCGGCGGGATGCTGGTCGAGTGGTTCGTGCGAAGCCGCCGGGGCGGCACCCCCTCCCCGCCATTCCTCGATAGCCCTCGATAGCCCTCGACTGCTATCGATTGCAGTCGGAAGCAATCGATGCCATAATACCGTTCCGTCATGAAGCTCCCCGCCATCCGTCTCTCCCGCCTCTGGCCGTTCCTGGTCTGGTGCGCCGTCGGCGTGGTTCTCTTCTGGCCGGTACGGGGCTACTACGTGGCGCTGCCTGCGCCTGACTCGCCCCCCTTCTTCCCGGCCGCGCACCGGCTGCGGTTCATTGAGCAGTTCCTGGCCGGCAACACGGCCATCTCCCCGCACCACCTCTTCAGCCTGCTGCTGCCGCCGCTGATCCACCACGATCTCATCTACCTGGTCGACACCCTGCTCATCGCCGCCGGCGTCGCCTACCTGCTGCGCGGCCGCGGTCTGCCGCCCGTGGCCGCCTGGTTCGGCGGCGGCATCCTGGCTTTTGCCGGCTACTCCTTCACGCTGGTATCGGCCGGACATGTCGGCTTCTTCCACATGACGGTCTACGCCACGTTCATGCTCGGGTTCCTAGTGCGCGCCCTGCGGGGCGACGGCTGGCCCTATTTCGCCCTGACCGGCCTCTTCGGCGCATGGACCATCCTCTTCGGCCCCGACTTTGGCTTTGTCTTCCTCATGCTGGCCGCGGCCTATGGCCTCTGGCTGCTGCTACGCAACGACGCGCGCCTGCCGTGGACGAAGCGCCTGCGTCCGCTGGCCATCGGCATTCCCGTGGCTGCGCTCTGTTTCCTGCTGGGAGCCGGATCCACGATCCGGATCATCTTCACGGAACACCTCCAGAAACGGGAACAGCAGATCGCCGCCACCGCACCCCGGGCCGCCACGTCCGAAGCCGCTGCTGCTGACGAGGCCGGCGATCCGCAGGCCCGGTGGATTTTTGCGACCAACTGGAGTCTCCATCCGGAGGAGATCGCCGAGTTCGTGGCGCCCTGCC
>CAYPJN010000183.1:0-5932 GCA_964411055.1 uncultured Lentisphaerales bacterium
GTGGGGAGCGTAAAATGCGTTCGCACGAACCATGAACTCCCCGAGAACCCGCCACTCTCAAGTATCTCTACATCACCGGCACGACGCACGGCGACCTGCCGCTCAACCTGCAAGGCAAATGGAACGCCGATCCCGAGCCGCCCTGGCAAAGCGACTATCATTTGAACATCAACCTGCAGATGAACTACTGGCCCGCGTGCCGCTTCGGCTTCAGCAGCGCCAACCGTAAGATGCTGGCGTTCTTCGAACGCGCCGTTCCCGTGGCGCGAACCGCCGCGAAGCGTTTCTGGGGAACGCGCGGAATCTGGATGAGCTGGGCTGTCGATCCGACTTGCCGAAGCTCCTACGGGGGAGGTGCATGGGGCGTCTGGGCCAGCGAAGCCCCGTGGATGGCGCTGCATTTCTACGAGGAGTTCGAGTTCAGCCAAGACGTCGATTATCTCAAAGGCCACATCTTCCCATATCTCCGGGAATGCGCTCTCTTTTACGAGGATTTCATTACATTCGCGCCTGACGGAACCGCGGTGATTTCACCGTCGCAGTCTCCGGAAAACCGTTTCGCGGGCGCGGTGAAATACGCGATTTCACTTTGCGAAAACTCGTCTGTCGACATCGAGATCGCCGCGGAGCTTCTTGACGACGCCATTGCAGCCAGCAAGCTCACCGGGGCCGACGCGGCCGAACGCGGACGTTGGCAAGAGCTTCGCAAAAAAATTCCCGCGCCCGGAATCGGCGGCGACGGACGCCTGCTCGAATGGAACACAGAGTTGGGCGAGGTCGAGCCTGGACACCGCCACATCTCGCACTTGTTCGGCGTCTGGCCGGGCAGAACGATTACGGCACGCCGTACGCCGGAGCTTTTCGAGGCAGCGAAGAAGTCGCTTGCGTACCGTCTGGCCCACGGCGGAGGCCACACCGGTTGGAGCCGAGCCTGGTGCGCTTGCTTCAAGGCGGCTTTCGGCGACGGCGACGGAGCGCTTGAGGAATTGGCCGCGCTTACGAAAAATCAGTGCTCCGTCTCGCTCATGGATCTTCACCCGTGCCGCGGCGATTTTGTCTTTCAGATTGACGGGAATTTCGGCGCGGCGGCGGCGATTTTCGCAATGCTCGTGCAGGACGCCGATGAGGGCCGGATCCGTCTATTACCGGCTCTTCCCGAAGCTTGGAGGAAATCCGGTTCGGCAAAACGGATTCGTGTCCGCGGCGGGCTTACGTTTGATTTTGACTGGAAGGACGGCATAGTCACGCGTCTCTCCGCAAGTGCGGAGAAGGATGTATCGGCCCGAATCATATTGAACGGCACGATGCAAGATGTAAACCTAAAGGCGTGCGAAACGAAAGTAATCTTGTTTAGCGCGAAAGAGACCACATGAGCGCAATAAAAAGGAAATATCTTGTCATCGGCGCGCACCCGGACGACTGCGACATCCGTTTCGGCGGCACCGCGCTTAAACTTCTGAAGGCCGGACACGAGGTCTATTTCGTCTCGCTCTGCAACGGCGACTGTGGCCACTTCGACCGAACGCTCACCAACGAGCAGATCGCGGACCGCCGCTACGGCGAGACGCAGACGGTTAAGAGCATCTCGGGCCTCACCGACTACCGCGTCTGGAAGGGAAGCCACGACTGCGAGCTTGAGGCCTCGGTCGAGAACCGCAAAAGGCTCGTCCGCCTCATCCGCGAGATACGCCCGGACGTCGTTGTCTCGCACCGCACATGCGACTACCACGCTGATCACCGCGCGGCCGGGCAGCTGACACAGGATGCGGCGTACCTGATCGGCGTTCCGATGTTCATGAAGGAGTCGCTCGCAACGTCAATCTCGCCCGATGGCTCGCCCGGGGTGCAACCGCCTCCTGTCTTCGCCTATCTTTACGACGCCTTCACCGATCCGCGCCCGTTCCGCGCCGACGCGGTCGTCCCGTTCGACGACGTGGCGGACGAAAAATGCAGGATGCTCGACTGTCACGTGTCGCAGGTCTACGAGTGGCTTGCGTGGGAGGCAGGCTGGAAAGACTTCCATCAGACCAGGATCACTTGGGAGCAGAAGCGCAAGTACCTCGCCGACACATTCTTCGACAGATTCGCGGCGCGCGGCCAGATCGCCGACAGACTTCGCGAGGTCTATGGTGACGCTGCCGACAATATCTCGCATGCGGAAGTCTTTGAAATCTCGCCATACGGCCGCCGCGTCACCCGCGAAGAGTTCCAGGCGATGTTCTCGCCGGCCACCGCCACTTCAACTACAATTGTCCGCCATACGGCGACGCGATGCAGTACATCACCGGCGGAGTTTTCTAAGGTTCTTAAGAATCTTATTACCATAAACCGTCTTAAGTCCCTTACGGCTGCGGCTTTGCTGTCGGTTGCTTCGACAGCCCTCGCGGACAAGGCGACGACCGGTGTCCGTATCGTCGAAGACTCCAAACCGCTTTTCGAGATCATCGCGCCCGCGGGATATACCAACGCTGTAAAATTCGCAGTCGAGGATCTGCAGCATTGGATCAAGGAGATTACGGACGCCAAGGCTGACATTCTTCCCGCTCCGTCCGGCACAAAGAAACACGCCGTCTACGTCGGCCGCATATTCGCCGAAAAACTCTTCACGGATGACATGAAGGCGCTCGAGGGCTCCGACGGCTACGCGATCCGCTTCAAGGACGACAACTTCTACCTCTTCGGACCGAAAGACCGTTCCTGCATCTATGCGGCATCGCGTTTTATCGAGAACAACACCGACCTTATCTGGGCGCGTCCGGACGAGACGTTCGGCACGGTATTTACAAAGACAAACACCCTCGACATTGTAAAATACGATTACGTCGACCGCCCCGCCTTTCCGATCCACGGCTGGAACGTGGTAGCGATCCGCCGTGACCTGCCGACAGGCAAATGGGTTTTCCGCAACGGCGGCAACGAAGCGCAGCAGACCGAGCCCAAAGGGCAGCGAAATTACTTCGATGCCATGACAATGGCCGGCGGCCATATCTACTGGTGGATGGCGCACCCGGACAAATACTTCAAGACACATCCCGAATACTATAACTACTCGAAGATGTCGAACAAGCGCGAGCCAAACACGCTCTGCCTGACGGCTCCCGGCCTCGTCGAACTCGCGGTCTCCAACCTCACGTTCCGCATAAAAGAGCTCTACGGCGACGAGGGGCCCGACACGTTTCACATCGGCTTCCGCGACTCTATGCTGATGTGCCAGTGCGACGACTGCCTCGCGCCGATCAAGCTCAAGGACGGCACGACGATCGAGTGCCAGAGCCTCGACGTTGGTCGAGACTGCCGTTACTACTCGACCCGCTACTACACCTTCATCTCGCAAATCGCCGACGAGCTTCACAAAGTCTTTCCGCGCACGATCTTCGTAGGCTCGGGCTACCTCTACGCCGCGCAGCCGCCGGCCTGCGACATCCCCGAATATATGTGGGTCGATTTCTGTCCCATTGGAGGCGTGGACGGACGCTACCCGATTCTCAGTGACAAGCAGGCGCCGGTCTGGTCGGCGCGTCTTAAAGAATGGGCCGCGCGCTTCCCCGGCCGTATCTACTACTACGAATACTGGTGCTCCTACGGAGCGGGTCACGCCAGCGTCGCGGGCCTCGGCTCGTGGCGCGACAAGATGGTTCAGGATTTGCGCGACATGAAGCACGTCCTCAAAGGCCCCGGCATTTCGTGCGAGCTAACTCCGGACTCCACGCGCAAGTTCTCCAACCACACCATGCAGTCCGAGTGGGACGGCGGAACGGCCTACCGCTGGCTCTGCGCCCGCCTCATGTGGGAACCCGATCAGGATCCCGACGCGCTCATCGACTACTGCCTCAACCGCACTTACCGCGAGGCCGCGCCGGCGATGAAGAAGTTCTACGACGCAATTAACGTCCACTTCCGCAACCCTGCGCGTCCCAACAAGGGCGGCATCTCCTTCTACGCCACAAAACACGCAAAAGACGCGCTTGCGGCGCTCGAGGAAGCAGAACGGTCCGTCAAGCATCCGACGTCTACGATTCTCATTCAGCGCCTCAAAACCATCTTCATGGAGTGCAAAGCGCTCTCCGCGACCGACTCCGTGCCGATGATGGACAAGACCGAGCATTACACCGAGCACAACGCGACATGCTGGGATCCCGGCACAGCGCTCGTCCAGAACGACTTCCGCGTGCCGGACTACTTCAACTGGGGCGGCACGTCCGTCCCGCGCCGCGCGACGGAACTCCGCTTCCTAACGGATGGCAAGACGCTTTTTATCCGCTATCAGGCCGACGCGAAGGACTGCGTCCGCCATCAGAACGCCGCCGGGCTTCCGAACGGCGACTATATCTCCATCCGTTTCAAGTTTCCCAACCGTCAGTGGCGCGCGATCACGCTCGACGGCGCGTCGGTCGCCGACTCCGCCACGAACAGGGTTGTCCACTACCCCGGAGAGATCGCGGACGGCTACGTCGGCGTGATCGCCATTCCTCTCGCCGAGCTCAACATCGACATCGCCGCCCCCAAGACATTCCCCGGAATTATCCTCGACCGCCGCTGCTTCGACGGCGAGACTGCCGAGATTTCCACGCTCAAAGGCCGCTTCATCAATCAGATAAGCGGCAAGCTGTGCTTCTAGCGATCAGAAAAGACAAGAAATGAAGAAGATTTTTAAAACAAGTTTGCACGTCCACTCACTTACGTGCGTCTTTATACTTTTGTTTGTCACTAGAATCGCTGCATCGGCCCCCTCGCCCGCTTTCGCTGCACCCGCTTCCGAGATTTTCGGCGACAAGTTCGCACAGATGTCCGTGACGAACTATCTCAGTCGTTTCAATACGAAGTACACCTCGTTCGTCACGAACGACGTGGGCGAGAAGGCGATTTCGTCCTCGGATGGCGGCTTCTCGTTCCGCAATGTCGACGTGAGTGAGCGCACGAAATACCGCTTCATCTTAAACGCCTCCAGACGCGGCGGCGCGGACCTCGCCGCGAGCATATCGCAACAGACCGCCCTTTTTGGACGTAACGGCAGCACACCGCAGGCCGAGATCTATTTCTATGACACCGACGGCAAGGAGCTTCCAAGGGGCCTGATACTTCCCCAGTCGATCTACTCCGAAACGAACGAGGAGTACAACCTCGTCTTCCACACTCCCGACAGATGCGCGGCGCTCTCGCTGCACATAAACATTCCAAGGGACAATGCCGTCACGATCTCCAACGTCCGGTTCGGCCCGGACACTATCGAAAAGACGATCAACGTGAATCCCGATTTCTCGCTTGGCATTTACAACTACTGCGGTGTGGTCGGCTGCAACGACAACGTCATACGAATGGTGAGGGACAAGGACGGACGCATCGCGTTCCATACCGGCTTCTACTGCCACACCGCGGCGTTTCCGGTGACGCCCGGCAAGACGTACAAAGTCGAGATGGAGGGATGCGGCTTCCACAAGAACCGCTTCGACTCGTTCATCATCTTCAATTTCAAAGGCAAGCCGCCCTTGACGCAGGGGCTTCCGCGAGTCTCAAGAAACAGCAGGAAAGACCCCACCTCGCAAATGCAATACGAGTTCACCGCCTACGACGACATGACATGGGCGCATTTCTGGATCTACAACGCCACCCTCTATCGCATACAAGTCACCGAGAAAGACTAGAGTCTGCTCGTATGGGGGCTCGTATGGGAAGGTAATCGGCTAGCCACAGGGGGGCGCGGGAAGCGCATGCTGAGAGGGCTGGACGCGGATGGATACCTTGACTGCGCGTGCCTGCGCGCGCTTGCTTTCCCGCCGCCTGCGGCGGTAGAAACCAGCCCGCTGAATTTCCCGCGGCAGGCGTGTCGGGCGAGCCGTCCACGGCGAGCCGGGTATCATATCCAGGGCTGCGTGCCGGCGGGTAGGGCGAGCCGTCCCCGGCGAGCCGCGCGCTGGGGCGTGGATATTCCTTC
>CAYPJN010000184.1:0-5921 GCA_964411055.1 uncultured Lentisphaerales bacterium
TGCTGTCGCGACTGCAGGACGGCGAAACGCCGCCGCTTTATCACTTTGCCGGCGGCGCCACGCAAAACCGCACGATAGCCTCGCGCACACGGGCGGCTCGGACGCGCTTGTTTTTCGCGTCATTTGCATGTGAGAACCGCTTCCGCGCGGATGCTTACTCTCGGGCGGGCTCAAGCTCGGGACGCGGAAGCGGGGATGCGGTCAATCTTCCGCATCTTCCTGGCGGTTTTTGGCGGCCTCGGCGATGATCTTCTGAGCCACGTTGGACGGCACTATGTCGTAGCGGTTGAACTCCATGGTGAAGGAACCCTGACCGCCGGTGATCGAGCGCAGCTCCGCCGCGTACTTGAACAGCTCCGCCAGCGGAGCCTCGGCGGAAATGACCTGCACACCCTCTTCCGCCTCCATGCCCAGCACACGCCCGCGTTTGTGCGGCATATCACCGCTGATCGCGCCCATGAAGGCTTCCGGGATGGTGATCTTGAGACTCATGATCGGCTCCAGCAGCACCGGCTTGGCTTTGGCCATGCCTTCGCGCAAAGCGCGCGATCCTGCGATCTTGAACGCGATTTCAGACGAGTCCACGTCGTGGTACGAGCCGTCGTAGATCTCGACCTTCACCTTCTGCACGGGGTAGCGCGCGACGGCGCCGGCCAGCAGACCCTCCTGCACGCCCTTCTGGGCCGCCGGGATGAAGTTGCCCGGGATCGCGCCGCCGACGACCTTGTTGACAAACCACTCGGTCTCGCCCTCGGGCAGCGGCATCACGCGCAGGAAGACCTCGCCGAACTGCCCGCGCCCGCCGGTCTGCTTCTTGTGGCGGTAGTGGCCCTCGCCCATGCCGGTGACGCTCTCGCGGTAGGCCACCTTGGGCACGCTGATCTCGACGGCGGCATTGGACTGCTGCTTCATCAGCTTAACGGCCACGTCTATATGGACGTCGCCCAGGCCTTTGACCACCACCTCCTTGGTCTCGACGTTGCGTTCGACCTGGATCGAGGGGAACTGCTCGCAGATGCGCGCCAGCGCCACGCCCATCTTGTCCTCGTCGACCTGCGTCTTGGCGGTCACGGCGGCGAAATGCACCGGCTGAGGGAAGACCGGGCGCGAGAGCTTGCATGCGCTGCCCGGCGCCGCCAGCGTCTGTCCCGTGTGCGTGTCCTTGAGCTTGGGTATGGCGACGACGTCGCCGGGGCCGGCCGACTCGACCGGCACCTGTTTCCTGCTGCCGATGGTGGCGACGAGCGCGCCGGCCATCTCGCGCGCGCCGTTCGAGGTGTTCAGCATCTCGGTCTGGGGCTTCAGAGTCCCGGCGACAACCCGCGCGTAGTTGATCTGGCCGACGAAGGGGTCGATCGCCGTGCGGAAGACGATCGCGGCGAGCGGCGCCGACGCGTCGGCCGCGACATCCTTGCCGTCGTCATCCTTGAATGCCCGCCTTTCGGGCGACGGGAAGAGCCGGCAGATGCCGCTGAGCGTCTCCGCGACTCCTACGCCCTTGACCGGCAGGCATACGAAGATCGGGAAGAGGTTGCCCGTGGCGACAGCCGCGACCAGGCCCTTGGCGATCTCGTCGGCGCCCAGGGCCTCGCCCTCCAGGAACTTCTCGATCAGGCTGTCGTCCGTGGCGGCAGCCTGCTCGACCAGGGCGCCCTTGATGGCGCCGGCCTGCTCGGCGACCTCGGCGGGAAATTCGGCGCACGCGAGGACGTCGAGCACCTGCCCCCCGGACTGGGGCAGCATGACGGGAACGCAGCTTGAGCCGTAGGCCGCCTGGATGGCCGCGACGGTCTTGTCGAAGCTGGCGTTCTCGCGGTCCAGACCGGTGACGACGAAACCGCGGGCGGCGAGGCCGATCTTCTGGCAGGTCTGCCAGGCGCGGTTGGTGCCCACCTGGATACCCCCCACGGCGTCGACGGCGATCAGCGCCGCGTCCGCCGCATGCACCGCACCGAGCACCTGGTCGTAGAAATCCATGTATCCCGGCGTGTCGATGAAGTTGATCCCGTAGCGCTTGCCGGAGGGATCGGCAAACTCGGCTATGAAGGGCGAGGCGAAGATGGAGATCTTGCGGCTCTTCTCCTCCTCGGTGTAGTCGGAGAGGCTCGATCCGGCATCCACGGAACCTTGGCGGTCCGTCAGCCCCATCTTGAAGGCGAAGGCATCCGCCAGAGTCGTCTTGCCGCTGCCGCTATGCCCCAGGATCGCGAAGTTACGGGTGTCGGAAACCGGAATGTTCTTCATCGCTATTCCTTCTCTGCCTCTAAAAACTCGTCCCTCGACTCAAGGCGGCCATGCGTCCCGACGACGACCAGCCCAACCGCCAGCGAAGGGCTCATTTTGGCAGACTGAAGAGACGACTGCAAGAGCCGATTGCCGTTCAGCGTTGAGCGTTCTTCGCCCCTCAGCCGGCGGCGGGAGCGCCCTCCGCGAGCAGGCGGATGGCGCGGAGCAGGGTGGCGGCGTCGCGCAGATCGGCCGCCTCGCGCGGGGTGTGGTTGCCGGTGGTGGCGATCAGCAGCGGGAGGACGGGCGTGAAGATGCCCTGGAGCGGAAAGGCGCGGGCATCGGTGCCGCTGAAATTGTAGACCTCGGTCTGCAGAGGGATTCCCGCGCGTCCGAAGGCGCCGGCCAGCGCATCGCGCCGGGCGGGACTGACCAGCACCGAGCGGTCGCTCAGCGTGAGTACCGGGCCGCCGCCCGGCGCCACCTTCTGTTCCGGATTTTCATAGGTGGCGTCGATGACGAGGGTCAGGTCGGGGCGCAGGTGATGCGCGAGAACCGCCGCTCCATGGCCGGTGAACTCCTCGGCGGACGTGGCGGCGACGACGATCCGGTACCGGGCGCCCCAGCGGGCGGCCAGTCGGGGCAGTTCCGCGACGATCCAGCAGCCGAGACGGTTGTCCAGAAAGGGCGATACGATGCGGTCTCCCCCGATCACGGGACTGGCCGCGAAGCAGACGCGGTCGCCGTGGCGGACGTGCGGCCGCAGCCGCGCGGCGTCGGCGGGCGTGGCCGTGCAGACAATGGCCGGCGAACTGTCGTCCGCGCCGGCCGCGGCGGGCGCCTTGCGGAGCGTGACGGTAAAGATGCCCGCGGCGCATTTGAGCCGGGCCGCGGCGCTGGCGCCCGGGAAGGCGGGGCCGCCGAGGCTGGTCAGCGGCCAGGCCGGGGAACGGAGGCGCCCCCGCGGGGTGTCGCTGGGCAGGGCCTGGACGGCATATCCCGGGGAATCCATGTGAGCGCAGACGAGCAGCAGCGGCGCGCGGGAATCCGGCGGATGCGGGGCCGTGGCCAGTACGGCGAAGTCGCCCAGTCGGCGCACGGGCCACCGCGCGCGCCGCCAGCGCCGCTCGAGCAAGTCGCGCACCTCCGCCTCGTCGCCCGGGGTGGCGTGGCAGGCGAGCAGTTCGGTCAGCAGGGCGTGCTCGGGTTCAGCCCTGTTCGGCATCGAGCACCATGCGGTAGTGCTTGAGGAAGCAGCGGATGACGTCCTCCTGCGCGACCTCCTCGATGGTGGCGGCGGCGGGCGGCTCGCGGAAGACGCTCTCGGTCTTGACCAGGCGCAAACCCTTGCGCAGGCGCACCTCGGCGAACGGCACGAGGCCGTTGGGCACGGAGCGCTTGAGGACGCGGAAGGCGATCTCCTCGGCCTCGCCCTGGCGCACCACGAGCTGGATGGCGGCCGGCAACGTCCGTACCTGGGCGTCGCGTCCGTGCTGCCGGAGCTCGGCGGCGACGTCGTTCAGCGCGGGCGCGGCGACCTGCTGCAGGAAGGCGTCGAACTGGGCGTTCTCCTGCTCGGCGCGGCTCGCCCGCGCGCGCCCTTCCAATATGCCGCCAAGTTCTTTGCGCCAGTCCGACATGGTGTATCCCGCCTCTCCGATCCGCCTCCCCGCCCGGTCACCGGGCGTGCGGGAGGAAATCGTCGACAGTATAGCATGGAGGCTGACCGATCACAACCCGCATGCGCAATCGGCTCCAGACCTCGGCTCCAGAATAGGGCAATCAGGTTGACAATCGCATCTCATGCTCTATCATGTGTTCTTCAAATGCGGGGTATGTTGTCAACTGTTGCCGGCAGGAAAGAGGGAGAATGCTCATGACGTTGCAGCTTGAAGACGAGTGGGTGGCGGGCCAGTTCCCCGAGTCCACGCGCAACCTGTTCTCGCGCACGAACCGTCTCGCCCAGTTCGTATCCGAATCTGCCCCCGGTGCCGTGCCGCCAGAGGCAGGGCTTCAGAGCAAGCGCCTGATCGTCGACACGCTGGCCGCGGCCTTCGCAGGGTCGCGACACAAGACCAGCCGGATTCATTGCGCTGTCGTGGAACTTCTTGGCGGGAATCCGCACGCGAGCGTGATCGGAGAGGCGCGAAAAGTCGCCATGCCGCAAGCCGGCCAGGTCAACGCGCGAATGGCCAACGCGCTCGACCTCGACGACTGCTACATGAACGTGGCTCATTTTGCGCCGCAGGCGGTTTTCGGGGCCTTGTCGGCAGGCGAGTATATGAGAATTTCCGGACGGCGCCTGATCTCGGCTGTCGCCCTGGGATACGACGTGGCGGCGAGGATCTGTCTCTCCTTCATGTTCTGGCGGGTGCGGCGCGGGTTGATTTCGACGCGGGGCAGCCGGCAGGTCTATGGCGCGAATGCCTTCGCCGCCATGGCGGCCTCGGCCCATGCGCTCGGGCTCAATCGCGCCCAGACCGAGAACGCATTCGGCAACTGCGGCCATTTCGCGCCGTGCCTGACGCGCTCGATCATGCCCGTTGCACCGTCCGACGAGATGAACAAGTACTGCGACGCCGGCTGGTCCACCCACGTGGGAATCATGGCCAGTCTGCTTGCGCGCGAGGGGTATCTGTCGACGCATTACAGCTTGGACGGCCGCGACGGCTATGCAAGCGTCATGGGGATCGACTATCCCGATCATGCGCGGCTGACCTGCGGCCTGGGGGAAAAGTGGCACATTCTGGACGCGGCCCTGAAGACGCATCCCTGCTGCAAGTACGTGATCACGCCCCTGCAGTTGTTCAGCGATCTGCTCCGCCAGCATCGGCTCCGCCCGGCGGACATCCGCAGGGTGGACGTGCATGTGCGGCCGTCGCACGCGGTGGGCTTTGCGGTGCAGACGCTCCCGGAACGCTTCAGGATGCCGTTCACGCACAACATCCCCTTCAATTTCGCGCAAGCGGCCCTGGGCCGCGTTCCCGGAGCGGAATGGCACGACGCCAGCGCCTTGCGGGATCCCGGCGTGAAGGCATTCATGAAGAAAGTGTTTGTCCATCCCCTGGGCGAAGCGTTGACCGTGGGCGTCGAGGACATTTACCGTTACGGTTTTCCCCGCGAGATCCCGGCGCGCGTGGAGATCGCCGCACGGCAGGGACGTTTCACTGGCGAGGCTTGTCGCGCCAAGGGCGACCCCTGGTGGAAGGAAACCCGCCTCTCGGACAAGGAGCTTTTCGACAAACTGCACCGGGGCTGCGCGGACACGTTGCCGCGCGGCGAGGCCAAACGGCTTTTTGACATGATCATGGAACTGGAAAACATTCAGGATGTCACCGCCATCGGCGACCGTATCCGCGGCCGCCGGATGCGGTCATGATACAGGATGGATCATTCGGGGCGCCTCCCGCGTTCAAACACACGCGCGACTTCAGTCCCTGTTGGGCAACGGTGGAATAACGAAACAAAGAAAATGGAATCCTTCTCCGGAAACGCCGGTTCGAAGATGCGCTCGCCCGGCACCTCGAAGTAACCCGTGAAGGCGCTGCCGCGGATGTCTTGCCGCCGCGTGTCCACGTCGTTGCGCTACGCGGCGCTGGATAGTTAGTGGGATAAAGAGGAATGATTGCCGGATACCATTGGAACATGGTATTACTTTCCGGAAATCGCGATGCTCGTTTTCCTCAATCCGCTCT
>CAYPJN010000185.1:0-5914 GCA_964411055.1 uncultured Lentisphaerales bacterium
TCGTGGCCGACGACAAGCGCGGCGAGAAGCTCGTGAACTTCAAGAAGCGCCGGCGCAAGGGCTACGAGCGCAAGGTCGGCCACCGCCAGGAGTTGACGACCGTAACCGTCAAGTCCATCGTCTAACCCACCGATTCTCGGAGAGACACTTACCATGGCAGGCAAAGCACACAAGACCAACGGGCGCGACAGCACCGGCCGACGGCTGGGCGTCAAGCGCTACGACGGGCAGAGCGTCAAGTGCGGCACCATCATCGTGCGCCAGCGCGGCACCAAAATCCATGCCGGCGACGCGGTCGGCACGGGGCGCGACCACACGCTCTTCGCCCTGTCCGACGGTGTCGTGGCCTTCTCGAAGGAAGGCCGCGTCGTGAATGTCAAGCCGGTGGTCGACGCCACGGTGTAGACTTTCTGTTCACGGGCTGCAGACCGCCGACGTGAAGACCCGCCACTTTGTCGATTGCCTCACCGTCCAGGCGAGGGCGGGGCGGGGCGGCGACGGCTCCGGCAGTTTCCGTCGCGAGGCACATGTCGAGCGCGGCGGCCCCGACGGTGGCGACGGCGGACGCGGTGGCCACATCATCCTACGCGGCGACATCAACGAAGACTCGCTGATCCGCCTCTTCTACAGCCCGCGGCTCGTCGCCGAGGCGGGCGTCTCCGGCCGCGGCCAGCAGATGCATGGGCGCAACGGCGCCGACCTCGTCGTTCACGTGCCCTGCGGCACCTTGGTCTTCGACGAGGAGACCGGCGAACTGCGCGGCGACATCACCGCGGACGGCCAGGAACTCGTCGTCGCCCGCGGCGGCACGGGCGGTCTCGGCAACGTCCACTTCAAGAGCGCCACCCACCAGGCCCCCACGGAGTTCACTCCCGGAACGGAGGGCGAGGAGTTCCGCCTGCGGCTGGAACTCAAGGTCATAGCCGAAGTCGGCCTCGTGGGCTTCCCCAACGCCGGCAAATCCTCGCTGCTGGCCGCCCTGAGCGCGGCGCGGCCCCGGATCGCCGCCTATCCCTTCACTACGATCAACCCCATGATCGGCGCCCTGGTCTTCGACGACTTCAGCCAGATCCGCATCGCCGACATTCCCGGCATCGTCGAAGGGGCCCACGCGGGCGTCGGCCTGGGCCTCGACTTCCTGCGCCACCTCGCGCGGGCCCGGGCGCTGCTCTTCGTCGTTGACGCCGCCGGGGTCGATGGGCGCGCGCCCTGGGACGACTACCGCGCCCTGCGGCGCGAGATCCGCCTCTTCGATCCCGCCCTGCTGAAGCGCCCGATCCTGCTCGTCGCCAACAAGATGGATCTGCCCGGCGCCGCGGAGAACCTCGCGCGGCTCGCCGCCACCGCCCGACGACAGGTCATCCCCGTCTCGGTCGCCTCGGGACAGGGACTCGACGAGCTGCGCGCCCGACTCAAGGCGCTCATCCGTCCCGTGGCCCCCGGTGCCTCGCCGCGCGGCGTGCCCCGGGTACTGAAGGCGTCCGCCGGCGGCGACGGCCTCATCACGCCCGAGAAACTCGCCCGGGCCAGTTTCCTCGACATCGCTTCACCCGCGTCACGGAAGAAGCATCGGCGCCAGGGGTGAGACCCAGTGGGCCGTTGGCCCTTCACCCCTGCCGGGGTTCAGGACGAGAAGTTGGCAGATCCCTTCTGCGTTGCGTTAGCCCCTTCGTACCCTTCGTGGTGAACCTCCCTCCTCGTCCTCGTCCTCGATAACTCACCACTCACCACTCACCAACCCCGAACCCTGAACCCTGAACCCTGAACCCTGAACCCTCGGTCCGTTCTGGCATTCGCGATCCAAATCTGCTAGCATTACCTCCAAAATCGCGTCGGAATCCATCCGGCAGCGGAGGAGAAACGATTCATGGCTTGGTTAACCGAACAACAGCCAGACGCCAAAATCCGACCGGTCAACGACCTTTGGACGGTCTGTCCCGCCTGCAAGCGCTTTGTCGAACGTGCCGTGTGGCAGGACAACCTCAAGGTCTGTCCGGCGTGCAACGCGCATGAACGCCTGGGATGCCGCGAGCGCCTGGCGCTGCTGGCCGATGAGGGCTCCTTCGGGGAGCTGAACGCCGGCGTGGGCTTCAACGACCCCCTCAAGTTCGCCGACGAGAGCGGCACCTATGCCGACAAGGCCCGCGCCACCGCCGCCAAGACCGGCATCGGCGAGGCGGTTGTCACCGGCACGGCCGCCATCGACGGACGGCCCGTCGTCCTGGGCGTCATGGACTTCCGCTTCATGGGCGGCAGCCTCGGCAGCGGCACCGGCGAGCGCATCCTGCTGGCGGCGGAGGCCGCCCTGGCGAAGCGCCTGCCGCTGATCCTCGTCTCCGCCTCGGGCGGCGCGCGCATGCACGAGGGCATCGTCTCGCTGATGCAGATGGCCCGCACCTGCGCCGCCATCGCCCGCCTGCAGGAGGCCGGCCTGCCCTACATCTCGGTGCTGACCGACCCGACGACCGGCGGCGTCTCCGCCAGCTACGCCATGGTCGGCGACCTCAACATCGCCGAGCCGAAGAGCCTCATCGGCTTCGCGGGACGGCGCGTGATCGAGCAGACGATCAAGCAGAAGCTGCCGGACGACTTCCAGACGGCCGAGTACGTCGAGGCGCACGGCTTCATCGACAGCATCGTGCCCCGGCGCGGCCTGAAGGCCTGGTTGTCCAACGCGCTGAGCTACTACCAGCCGCAACAGTCCGCCCCGGCGGCGGCCCCGAAGCGCGCCAAAAACCCGGCGCGCCCGGCCCGCACCCTCACCCCCTGGGAGACCGTCCAGCTCGCGCGCCATCCGCAGCGCCCGACGATCCGCGACTACATCGCCGGCTGTTGCAGCGATTTCGTCGAGCTGCATGGCGACCGCCGCTTCGGCGACGACCAGGGGCTCATCGGCGGCTTCGCCACCTGGAACGGGCTGCGCGTCATGCTCATCGGCCACCAGAAGGGCAAGACGGTCGAGGCCAACATCGCGTCGAACTTCGGCATGGCCAACCCCGAGGGCTACCGCAAGGCCATGCGCCTCATGCAGCTCGCCGAGCGCTACGGACTCCCCGTCGTCAGCATCGTCGACACCCCCGGCGCCTACCCGGGGCTCGACGCCGAGGCCCGCGGCCAGGCCGAGGCCATCGCCCGCAACCTGACCGTCATGGCCACCCTGCGCACGCCCTTCGTCGTCGTCGTCACCGGCGAGGGCGGCAGCGGCGGGGCGCTGGGCATCGCCGTGGGCGACCGCGTGCTGATGCTCGAAAACGCCGTCTACTCGGTCATCTCGCCGGAAGGCTGCGCCTCGATCCTCTGGCGCGACGGCAAGAAGGCGCCCGAGGCGGCGGCGGCCCTCAAGATCACCTCCGACGAGCTGCTCCGGCTGGGCATCATCGACACCATCGTTCCCGAACCCGATGGCGGCGCGCACACCGACCCCGCGGCCGCCATGGCGGCGGTCGGCGCGGCGGTCTCCGCCGCCCTGGCCCCGCTTCTGGCGCTCCCGGCCGAGACGCTCGTCGCGGAACGCTACGCCAAGTTCGCGGCCATGGGGCGCTGAGCGCCCGGTCCGCCACCCCACCCCATCCTCAACCCCCGTTACCTTATGGCCACGAAAACCAAGCACCCCTCCTCCGGCGCCGCCGCGCCTGCCGCGCGCCCGCGCATCCGCATCACGGACACCACCCTGCGCGACGCGCACCAGTCGCTCTGGGCCACCCGCATGCGCCTCAACGACATCCTGCCGGTCATCGACGCGATCGACCGCGCGGGCTACTACTCGCTCGAGTGCTGGGGCGGCGCGACCTTCGACGTCTGCCTGCGCTTCCTGCGCGAGAACCCCTGGGAGCGCCTGCGCCAGATCAAGGCGCGCTGCAAGACCCCCCTGCAGATGCTGCTGCGCGGCCAGAACATCCTCGGCTACCGCAACTACCCCGACGATGTCCTCCGGCGCTTCGTCGAGCTGGCCGCCGCCAACGGCATCGCGATCTTCCGCATCTTCGACGCGCTGAACGACACGCGCAACCTCGAACAGGCCATCCGCGCCGTCAAGGCGACCGGCGCCCATGCCCAGGGCACCATCAGCTACACCTTCAGCCCCGTCCACACGGTCGAGGCCTACGTCAAGCTGGCCCGCGAGATGGAGGCGCTCGGCGCCGACTCGGTCTGCATCAAGGACATGGCCGGCATCCTGACGCCCGCCGCGGCCGAGGAGCTCACCACGGCGCTGGTCAAGGGCGTGAAGATCCCCGTCCAGCTCCATGCGCACATGACCAGCGGCATGGCGGTGGCCGCCTACCTGGCCTCGGTGCAGCACGGCGCCGGGGCCGTCGACTGCGCCGTGGCCTCGATGTCGGGCTGCGCCTCGCAGCCGCCGGTGGAGACGCTGCATGCCGTCCTGACCGCGGCGGGCTACGACACCGGCCTCGACATGCAGGCCGTGCACGAGGTCAACCAGCACTTCCGCCGGCTCAAGCCGCAGCGCGAGCCGAACCTCGGGGCGACCGAGTTCGTCGATGTCAACGTGCTGGAACACCACATTCCCGGCGGCATGATCTCGAACCTCCGCTCGCAGCTCCAGCAGCAGGGCGCGCTCGACCGCCTCGACGAGGTGCTCCAGGAGCTGCCGCGCGTGCGCGCCGACATGGGATTCCCCCCGCTGGTCACGCCCACGAGCCAGATCGTCGGCATCCAGGCCGTCCTCAACGTCATCGGCGGCGAGCGCTACGGCATGGTGCCGCAGGAGACGCGCGACTATGTGAAGGGCCTCTATGGCCGTTCGCCGGCGCCGATCGACCCGAAGGTGGCCCGGAAGATCCTGAAGGACGAAAAGCCCGTGACCTGCCGGCCGGCCGACCTCCTCAAGCCCGGCCTGGCCGAGGCCGCGGTCCAGATCGATCCGAAGCTGGTCCAGGCCGAGGAGGATATCCTCTCCTACTGCATCTTCCCCGAGGTGGCCCTGGGCTACTTCAAGTGGCGCGCGCTGCCCGAGGCGGAGCGTCCGCCCGCGCCCGCGGAACAGGAGCAGCAGCCCGCCGCGGCGGTGGCGGCGCCGTCCGCTTCCGCGGCGGTGCCGGCCGACGACGAGACCCGGCGCCTCGCCGAGATCGGCCGCACCTTGAGCCGTCTGTTCCAGCAGATGGGCGGGGTGGCGGTGTCGCCCGACAACCTGCCGGCACCAACACCCGCGACGGCGGCCGCGCCCGCGGCCCCGGCGCCCGCCACACCAGCCGCCCCGGCGGAACCGCAGGGCGAGACGATCAAGGCGCCGCTCAACGGCACCTTCTACCGCACGCCGGGTCCTGGCAAGCCCAGCTTCGCCGAACCCGGCGATCTGCGCAAGGCCGGCGAGACGGTCTGCGTGGTCGAGGCCATGAAGCTCTTCAACGAGATCAAGGCCCCGCGCGACTGCAAGATCGTCAAGTTCCTCGTCGAGCACGGCGCCATCGTCAACAAGGGCCAGCCGCTGGCCGTCATCGAGTAGCGCGATGGCCGCGGCCGATCAGGTCATCCGGATCCTGGCGCAGGCGAAACAGACCCTCGCCTGCGCCGAGTCCTGCACCGGCGGCCTGGTCGCGGCGCGCCTGACCGATTGTCCCGGCGCCTCCGCGGTCTTCCGCGGCGCGGTCGTGGCCTACGCCAACGCGGTCAAGGAGTCGCTGCTCGGTGTGGACGCGGCGCTGCTCGCGGCCGAGGGGGCCGTCAGCGCCCCCTGCGCCGCGGCCATGGCCGAGGGCGTGCGCGCGCGTCTCGGGAGCGACTGGGGCGTCGCGACCACGGGCATCGCGGGACCGGGCGGCGCCACGCCATCCAAGCCCGTCGGGCTCGTCTTCATCGCGGTGACCGGCGCGGACGGCACGGTTGTCGAGCGCAACCAGTTCGACGGCGACCGGGCCGCCGTGCGGCAGCAGGCCGCCGACCGCGCGCTGGA
>CAYPJN010000186.1:0-5910 GCA_964411055.1 uncultured Lentisphaerales bacterium
TGTCCCGTGCGGCTCGCTGGGGACAGCTCGCCCTACCTGGCCGCACGTTGGTTAAAGCGCGCGGAATTCCGTTCTTGCGCTGAACCACTGAAGCCTGAACCCTGAACCCTGAACCCTGAACCCTGAACCCTGAACCCTGACCCCTGCCCCCTGCCCCCTGCCCCCTGGCTCCTGCGGTTCGCAGGGGGCAGCGCGCCTATCGTGCGGAAGCATTCCGGAAATAGTCGATGGTCTGCCGCAGGCCCTCCTTGAGGGGCACCTTCGGCTCCCAGCCGAGCAGCTCGCGCGCCAGTGCGATGTCGGGCTTGCGGCGGCGCGGATCGTCCTTCGGCAGGGGCTCGAAGACCATCTTGCTGGCGCTCCCGGGCAGGAAGGCGAGTACCTGCTCCGCCAGTTGCCGGATCGTGTACTCCTCGGGATTGCCCGTATTGATTACCGGCACCAGCAGCGCGTGGCGGCGGCAGAAGTCGTCAACCGCGCGTCTTCCGGTCCGCATCAGGCCGCGGATGGCGGCGACCAGGTCATCCACATACTGGAAGCTGCGCGTCTGGCTGCCGTCGCCGTAGATCGTGATCGGCTTGCCCTGCAGCGCCTGCATGACGAAGTTGCTGATCACGCGGCCGTCCTGCGGATGCATGTTGGGTCCGTAGGTGTTGAAGATGCGCACCATGCGCACGTCGACGCCGTACTCGCGGCGGTAGTCGACGGCCAGCGTCTCGGCGGCGCGTTTGCCCTCGTCGTAGCAGCTCCGCGTGCCGACGCAGTTGACGTTCCCCCAGTAGCTCTCGCGCTGGGGATGTTCCAGCGGGTCGCCGTAGATCTCCGACGTGGAGGTGTGCAGCACGCGCGCCTTGGTCTTGAGCGCCAGCTCCAGCACGTTGAGCATGCCGACAAAAGAGGTCTTGATGGTCTCGACCGGATTGCGCTGGTAGTGGATCGGCGAGGCGGGGCAGGCCAGGTTGTAGATCTCGTCGAACTGGCCCCAGAAGGGCTGCGTGACGTCGTGCAGGATGAATGTAAAGCGCCGGTTGTCGATCAGGTCGTAGATGTTGGCCTTGGTGCCTGTGAAGAGGTTGTCGAGCACCGTGACCTCGCAGCCCTCGGCCAGCAGTTGCCGCGCCAGGTGCGATCCGATGAATCCCGCGCCGCCGGTGATCAGTGCCTTGCAAACCATGATGCCGTTCCTATTCCGCTGGTATTCGCCGCAGCATCTGGCGTCCGCCTGGATGGCCCTGCTGCCAGGCCTTCTGCGCCCACTCGCGCGCGAGATCCAGGTCGGTCTCCACGCCCTCGCCGAAGGCGTAGCAGTGTGCGAGCCATATCTGACCGGCGGCCGAGCCCTGCTCGGCCGCCTGGCGGAAAAGGCCGACCGCCGCTCCGCGGTCCTGGGCGGTGCCGCTACCTTCATAGAAGCAGTAGCCCAGCAGGATTTGCGCGGGCAGCACCTGCTGTCCGGCCGCGGCCTTCAACCATGGCAGCGCCGCGGCGGGGTCGGCCGGCGCCGCGCCCAGTCCCGCGTAGGTGCAGAGCCCCAGCAGGTACTGGGCCTGGGGATATCCTTGTTCGGCCGCGCGTCGGATCCAGTCGATGCCGCGCGCGGTGTCGCGTTCGACGCCCTGGCCCTGCAGCAGTGCCAGGCCCCACCAGGTCTGCGCCTCGGGATGTCCCTGTCCGGCCGCCTGGCCGAACCAGTGGGCAGCCCGACGCGGATTGCGCTTGACGCCGCGCCCGCTCCGCAGGGCGCGTCCCAGGGCGAGCTGCGCCGCGGCGTCGCCCTGCGCGGCGGCCCTGGCATACCAGGCGACGGCGGACTTTGGGTCGCGGGCGGTTCCCTCGCCGGCGTCGAGACAGCGCGCCAGGCGTGCTTGCGCCTTGGCGTCGCCGGCCTCGGCGGCGCAAGCCAGCCAGTCGAGCGCCTCGGAGTCGCCGGCGGCCATCATTTGGATCGCGAGGGCGAGTTGCGCGGTGGCATCGCCCATCGCGGCCGCGCGCCGCGCCGCGGCGAACCCCTCAGCGGCATCGGCGGCCACGCCGACGCCCCGCGTGAGGCACAGCGCAAGGAGGCCCAGGCCGCCGGGATGGCCTTGCGCTGCCGCCTTGTCCAGCCAGTCGAAGCCCGCGGCAGGATCGCGGGCGATGCCGTCGCCGCGCAACAGAGCGCCGCCGAGCCAGGCGGCGGCCGGCGCGTAGCCCTGTTCCGCCGCTCGCCGGCAGGCCTGCGCCGCCTGCGCCGCATCCTTTTCGGCGCCGTCGCCCTGCGCCAGCGCGGCGCCCAGCCTGAACAAAGCGGGCGCGTAGCCCATCTCCGCCGCCTGCCGGTCGCGCGCCAGGGCGCCGGCCGCGTCGCCTTTCTGACGGGCATGGCGGCCCAGCAGGCCGAGCAGCACCGGGTGCGGCGCGGCGGACGCGGCGCGCCTGCGCGACGCGCGCGACAGTGCGGGCGATGTCCCGGAGAGATCGAAAATGAGCTCGCGCGCGGGCTTGCGTCCCGACCAGCCTTCGGCTTCATCGCTGCCGTCCAGACGCCACCAGCAATCCCAGGCCCCGGTGTCCCATCCGGCCAGCGAGACCAAAATCCCCTGCTCCTCCAGCCAGAAGGGCTTGCCGTAGGTCTCCTGCGCCAGGCGGTTGACCGTCCCGGCCCAGTCTGCGAGGCGCTGGCGCGCGCCGCCGACCTCGCGCGCGAGGCGCCAGGCGAGCACCTGGCCGTCGCCTCCGCGCAGCTTGACCGGCACTGTCCGTTGACAGATGTTCGCGAACCAGCGCGACAGGGGCAGATCCTCCGGCAGTTGCTCCGCGACGATCCACCCCTCGGCCTGTTCGAAGGCGAAGCGCGGGGCTTCGCGCGCCAGCGACGCCAGGAGCGCCCCGGCCTGTTCCGCGGGCACGCCGGCCACGAAGGCGACGCTGTAGACACGTTGCGGGGCGCCGCCGGGGAAGACGATGCCGCGGGTGGCCAGCGCCGGAAGCTCGGGCCGGGCTTTCGCCACCGGGCGTCCATCCGCCAGGACCGGGACACGCAGTCCGCGCAGGTGCCAGTTGGTCCAGGAGAGGTTGCGGAAATGGATCTCGAAGCGCAGCTCGACACCGCGGCCGACGCCGGCCGGATTCGCGGCGAAGCGCCGCGCACGCGTGCGCTGCAGTGCCTGCCAGGGCGGCTCATCGGAGCCGAAGGTTCCCAGGCGCAGCAGGCCGTCGGGCGCGTCCGGTCCGTGCCCGGCGGGATCCAGCGGGCCGGCGGTGGCGGCTGCGCCGGGGCGCGCGCCGGGCATGTCGGCGCGCTCGCGGCGGCTGTAGAGCGTCAGGGCATTGGTCTGGTTCCAGGCGGCCGAAGAGCCCGGCGGCAGGCCTTCCCAACGGATCTCGACGCCCTGTACCGACCAGTGCAGCGGCAGCGTCGCCAGCGCGGGCAGGTTGTCCTGCTCGTCCGGGATACCGTCGCCGTCGCTGTCCGCCGCCAGTGTTTCCGCCCGCAGCGGTGACCGCCACGCCAGCACGGCGATGAGCGTTGCCGCAAGAAGCGCCGGATGCCGTCTGATTCCCGATGTCATGCCGTCCTCGATGAAAATGATGGCGCCATTGTACCGGTTCGCGCGGCGCAAGGGAAACGCAAAACCAATCGAGGCGTGGCCGATCGCGTCGTTGTGGAACTGATCGAAAACCCCGCCGGCCGTCACTTCGCGGCGACGGTGAAGCGTTCAATATTTCCGGGACAGGGCAAAAATGCCACGGCGCGGGACGCGGGCGCAGGACATCATGCCGGGCCGCCCGTCGCCGGTTCGCCGTCGATCTCGACCTTCGCCTGGGCTCGCAGGCCGTTGACAAACGCCGCCAGGCGCTCGCCGCGGCGCGCATGGCGCAGGAAGTCGCGGATGCTATCGCGGGCCTCCTCGAACTCGGCGGGCCGCGGCGCCTCGTGGTCGGTCTTGTAGATCAGGTGGTAGCCGAAGGAAGTCTCGACGATGTCGCTCAGACCCCCCTTCTCGAGCGCGAAGGCGGCGCGGTCGAAGGCCTCGACCATCATGCCGCGCGAGAACCAGCCCAGGCTGCCGCCCTCGCGCCCGCTCGGGCACTCGCTGTGGTCGGACGCCATGTCGGAGAAGTCCGCGCCGTCGAGCACGCGCTGGCGGATGGCGCCGAGGCGCTGCTGCGCCTCGGCGCGCGCCTCCGCCGAGTCGCCGGAGGGTTTGATCAGGATGTGCTGGGCGAGCACGCGCTCGGGCCGGGTGTACTCCGCGCGATGGTCCTCGAAATGGGCGCGGATCTCGGCCTCGGTCGGCTCCGGCGCCCCGTCCGTGACCTGGTCGACCAGCTTGTCGACGCGGCGTCCGCGGCGGATCTGATCGCGCAGCGCCCCTTCCGTCAGTTTCTGCTTACTGAGCAGGGCCTCGAACTTCGCGCGTCCGCCGCTGCGCCCGACCATCTCTTCCAGCCGCTGGTCGACCTCCTCCTCGGAAACGGGCAGGTCGCGGCGGAAGGCCTCGTCGATCAGCAGGCGGGAGCCGATCGCCTGGTCGACGGCGCGCTGCCGCAGGAGCGGAAGCTGCGCCCGCACCTGCTCTTCTGGCATGTGCCGGGAATAGAACTGCACCAGCCGCGAGAGCTCGAAGGCGATGGCTTCCTCTGCGATGGGCTGGCCGTTGACGACGATCCGCTGGGTCTTCGCGTTCATCCGCACACTTTACAGTGACCGTTGTCAGGACGCAAGGACGCAAGCCGCGGATGCGGTCCCAAAACTGCGAGAGTTTGCTAAACACCTTTTCCGGTCCCCATCCGCGAAATCCGTAGCTTCTCCATCTGCGCACATCTGCGCAAAAACTCTCGCTCGGTCGACAAGGCTCTTCCCTTCCCGCGCCGATCATGATAAACTTTAATGGTTCGCACGCATGGTGCACGCTGTCCGGCCATCCCGGCCGGGCGCACAAGGAGATCACGCAGACATGGCTAAGATCAACTTCGGCGGAACCCAAGAGACCGTCGTGATGCGCAAGGAGTTTTCGCTCGCCAAGGCCCGCAGAATCCTTAAGAAGGAAGTCGTCGCGGTCATCGGATACGGCGTACAGGGCCCGGCCCAGTCGCTGAACATGCGCGACAACGGGATCAACGTCATCATCGGCCAGTCCAAGCAGTTCCCGAAGGACTGGGACCGGGCGGTCAAGGACGGCTGGGTGCCCGGCAAGACGCTTTTCGAGATCGAGGAGGCCGCCGAGCGCGGCACGATCATCCAGATGCTGGTCGCCGACGGCGCCATCAAGTCCGTCTGGCCGCGCGTTGCCCCGAAGATGACCGCCGGCAAGGCGCTCTACTTCTCGCACGGCTTCGGCATGGTCTACAACGACCTGACCGGCGTCAAGCCGCCGAAAAACGTCGACGTGCTGATGGTGGCCCCCAAGGGCTCGGGCACGAGCGTGCGCCGCAACTTCCTCAACGGCGTCGGCATCAACTCCAGCTACGCCGTGGGTCATGACGCCACCGGCCGCGCCGAGGAGCGCTGCCAGGCGATCGGCATCGCGATCGGCTCCGGCTACCTCTTCCCGACGACCTTCGAGCATGAGGTCACCAGCGACCTCGTCGGCGAGCGCGGCGTGCTGATGGGCGCGCTGGCTGGCATCATGGAGGCGCAGTACGACGTGCTGCGCAAACACGGCCACACCCCGAGCGAGGCCTTCAACGAGACCGTCGAGGAGCTGACCCAGAGCCTGATCCGGCTCGTGGACGAGAACGGCATGGACTGGATGTTCGCCAACTGCTCGGCGACGGCGCAGCGCGGCGCGCTCGACTGGAAGCCGAAGTTCAAGAAGGCGACCCTTCCCGTCTTCACGGCCCTCTACAAGGCCGTCAAGACCAAGAAGGAGGCGGCCCGCGTCATGCGCACCTGCAGCAAGCCCGACTACAAGGCGCAGCTCAAGA
>CAYPJN010000187.1:0-5849 GCA_964411055.1 uncultured Lentisphaerales bacterium
CCCGCCCGCTCCTCCATGCGCCCCCCGCGCGCCCCCCTGTCGCTAACCGATTACAGCGGCCCGGATCTGGCCGCGCCGCCGCGCTCGATCCGTGAACGCCGACACGGAGCGGGGAGGCTTCGGATGCCGTGGAAGCGGCGCGGGAAGCGCCAGGGAGATCTGCTGGGGGCCGGCCTGCGTCTCAGGCGAGCCACGGGCGGATGTCGGTGGCCAGCATGCCGGCGGCCCGGGCGGCGGCGAGGCCGAGATCGGCATCCTCGAAGACCTGGCAGGCGGCCGGCGGTACGCCCAACTGGCGCGCGGCCGCGAGGAAGGCGTCCGGCGCCGGCTTCCCCGGGAAGGGATCGTCCGCCGTAAGCACAACGGAGAAGTGCCGGGCCAGGCCGATGGCCTCGAGCGATGCCGTCACATTGCAGCGGTAGCCGCCGGAGACGACGCCCATGGGGAGGCGTCCGTATTGCGCCCGCGCGAGATCCGCCACGATGGCGATCTCCCGCGCGCCGGGCAGCAACGCGCGGAAGCGCGTCTGTTTGCAGGCGATGAAGTCCTCCTGGTCGATGGCGCGTCCGGTGTGGCGAGCGATGGCGGCGAGGACGTCCGGCATGGTGGCGCCGCTGATGCCGGCCAGCCATTCCGGATCGAGCGCGATGCCGAGTTCGCGCAGCGTCGCCAGTTCGGCCTCCCAATGCAGCGGCATGGTGTCGATCAGCGTGCCGTCGCAGTCGAACAGGAGCGCGCGGATGTGGGAGGGGACGGGGATCTGACGCGGGGTGGACATGCGCGGAACTGTCACAGAGGCGCCGGCGCCTGTCAAGCCTAACCGGCACGCGAGAGCCGGCATGTCAGATACGGCCGCGCGCTTCCCGCTTGTCTTTTGGCCCGGCTCCAGTAAACTTGCCGCTGTTTCCGGAAAGCGGGATTACTATGGGATTGCAAACACCTCTGTATGCCCGCCATGTGGCCCACGGGGCGCGCATGGTCGAGTTCGGCGGATGGGACATGCCGGTGCAGTACGACGGCGTGCTCGCCGAGCATGCGCGCGTGCGCTCCGGCGCGGGCCTTTTCGACACCAGTCACATGGACGCCTTCTGGATCGAGGGCCCCGGCAGCCTCGACGCCCTCTCGCGCGTCGTCACCCAGGATTTGCGCACGCTGGCCGTCGGCGCCTGCCGCTACGGCTTCCTGTTGAACCACGAGGCCGGTGTCATCGACGACCTGATCGTCTACCGCATGGACGAGGCGGCCTGGATGCCGGTGGTCAACGCCGGCACCGCGCCGGGCGACTTCGCCTGGATGCGTGAGCAGCTCGCCGGCGCCGACTGCCGGCTCCGCGACCTGCGCGCCACGCAGGGCAAGCTCGACCTCCAGGGCCCGCAGGCCGTGGCCATCCTCGCGCGCGTCCTGGGGATCGACGCCGCCGGGCTGCGCCGCTTCCGCTGGATGCGCGCCGCGGCCGGCGGACACGACTGGATCGTCAGCCGCACCGGCTACACCGGCGAGGACGGTGTCGAAATCTACGCCGCGCCGGAAGCCATCGATGCCGCCTGGCAGGCGCTGACGGGCGCCGGCGTGCGGCCCTGCGGCCTCGGCGCGCGCGACACGCTGCGCCTCGAGGCGGGGCTCCCGCTCTACGGGCACGAGTTCGACACCGCCACCTCGCCCGCCGAGGCGGGCATGATGCGCTACTGCAAGAAGGAAGAACCCTTCGTCGGACGCGAGGCCCTGCTGCGGCGCGCCGCCAGACCGGCCCTCCGGCTGGCGCCTTTCCGGCTCGCGGGACGCCAGACCGCACGCCACGGACAGACCGTGCGGAGCGCCGACGGCGCGCCCATCGGACGCGTGACCAGCGGATCGTACGGACCGACCGTCGGACAGGCGATCGGCTTCGCCTATGTCTCGCCGGACGCGGCGTGTCCCGGCGCGGCATGGGTGGTCGACACCGGGCGCGCCCTACTGCCGGCGACAGTCACCACGCTTCCATTTTTTGCGAAGGAAGGAAAATAGTCATGACGCGCTACACAGCCGATCACGAATGGATCCGCCTGGAGGGCGACACCGCCACGGTTGGCATCTCGGAGCATGCCCAGCAGGCGCTGGGCGACATCACCTTTATCGAGCTGCCGCCCGTCGGCAAGACCATAAAGCAGGGCGACACGCTCGGCGTCGTCGAGTCGGTCAAGGCCGCGAGCGACATCTTCGCTCCGGCCAGCGGCACGGTCGCCACGGTCAACACGGCGCTCGATGCGGCGCCCGAGACCATCAACGCCGCCGCCGAGTCGGACGGCTGGATCTGCACGCTCGCGGGCGTCGATGCCGCCGAACTCGAGAGTCTGATGACTCCCGAGCAGTATGCCGACTTCTGCAAGGCCTAGGCGCGGGAGGCTCGCATGTCCTTTGTGCCGCACACGCCGCAGGAACGCGCGGAGATGCTCGCCGCGGTCGGCGTCGCCTCGCTCGACGACCTGTTCGCCGACATTCCTCCGGCCTTGCGCCTCCAGGGGCTGGCGATGCCCGACGGCCTCGCCGAGCAGGAGGTCTACGACCACCTGCACGCGCTCTCGCACCGCAACACCCACGACCTGACGAGCTTCCTCGGCGCCGGCTTCTACGACCACACCATCCCGGCGGCGGTCGACAGCCTCGTCGCGCGCGGCGAGTTCTTCACGGCCTACACGCCCTACCAGCCCGAAGTGGCGCAGGGCTCGCTGCAGGCGATATTCGAGTTCCAGTCGATGATCTGCCGCCTGACGGGCCTCGACGCCGCCAACGCCTCGATGTACGACGGCGGCACGGCGCTGGCCGAGGCGGTTCTCGCCGCCGTGCATGCCACCGGGCGCGACACCATCGTCATGACCGGCGGCGTCAACCCGATCTACCGCCTGATGATCCGCAGCTACACGCGCAACCTCGGCCTGCAGCTCACCGAGCTGCCCACGCCCATCGAGGGACCGGCCGACCGGGCGGCGATCGCCGCCGCGCTCAACGCGCGCGTCGCCGCCGTGATCGTCCAGAATCCCAACTTCTTCGGCACTGTGGACGACTTCAGCGACATCGCCGCGCAGGTACACGCGGCCGGCGCCCTGCTGATCGCCACCGTCTACCCCGTCTCGCTCGGGCTCCTCAAGCGGCCGGGCGACATGGGCGTCGACATCGCCACCGGCGAGGGCCAGAGCCTCGGCCTCCCGCTGGCCTTCGGGGGCCCCTACCTCGGCTTTTTCGCCGCGCGCCAGGCGCTCGTGCGCAAGATGCCCGGACGCATCGTCGGCGAAACGGTCGACCGCCGCGGCAACCGCAGCTATGTGCTGACGCTCCAGGCGCGCGAACAGCACATTCGCCGCGAGAAGGCCACCTCCAACATCTGCTCCAACGAGGCGCTCTGCGCCCTGCGCGCGACGATCCACCTCTCCCTGCTCGGCAAGTCGGGCCTGCGCGAGCTCGCCGAGATATGCGTGCGCAAGGCCGACTACGCCCGCCGCCGCCTGACGCGGATCCCCGGCGTCCGCCTGCGCAACCGGGCGCCGGTCTTCAATGAGTTCGTCGTCGAACTGCCGATCGAGGCCGGCGAGGCCGTCGGCAAACTGATCGACCGCGGCTTTGCGGCGGGCTTCCCGCTGGGCCGCTACTATCCCGGCGAGGAGCGCGGCCTGCTCGTCGCGTTGACCGAAAAGCGCACCAAGGGTGAGATCGATGCCCTGGCCAACGCACTGGAGGTGCTGCTGTGATCCCGCTGATCTTCGAGCAATCCGTCGCCGGCCGCCGCGCCCTGACCTTCGCGCGCCTCTCCGAGGCCGAGCGCGAAGGGCCGCTGCCGCTGCCGGCGGCCTGCTGCGCGCCGGAGCCGCCCGAACTGCCCGAGGTGGGCGAGCTCGACGTTATACGCCACTTCACGCGCCTCTCGCAGCAGAACTTCAGCGTCGACACCCACTTCTATCCGCTCGGATCCTGCACGATGAAGTACAACCCGCGCCTCTGCGAGAAGGTCGCCGCGCTCGACGGCTTCGCGGGGCTCCACCCGCTGCTGCCGCAGCTCCGCGGCGGCGGCACGCTGACGCAGGGGGCGCTCGAAGTCCTCTGGCGCACCGGGCAGCTCCTGCGCGAACTGACCGGCATGGAGGCCTTCACGCTGCAGCCCATGGCCGGCGCGCATGGCGAGCTGACCGGCATGCTGATGATCGCGGCCTACCACCGGGCGCGCGGCGAGACCCGGCGCACGGTCCTGATCCCCGACTCGGCCCACGGCACCAACCCGGCCAGCGCGACCATCGCCGGATATTCCGTCGTCACGGTCGGCACCGATGCCGAGGGGAATGTCGACCTCGCGGACTTCCAGGCCAAGCTGACCCCCGACACGGCCGCCGTCATGCTGACGTGCCCCAACACCCTGGGCCTCTTCGAGCGCCACATCCGCGAGATCGCCGACCGGGCCCACGCCAACGGCACGCTGCTCTACTACGACGGCGCGAACCTCAACGCGCTGATGGGACGCGCGCGGCCGGGCGACCTGGGCTTCGATGTCATGCATCTCAACGTCCACAAGACGCTCGGCACGCCGCACGGCGGCGGCGGCCCCGGCGCCGGACCGGTCGGCTGCACGGAGGCGCTGGCGCCCTTCCTGCCCGTCTCCACCGTGGAGAAGCGCAGCGACGGCACATACGCGCTCGACTACGACCGGCCGCACTCCATCGGCTACATCGCGCCCTTCTACGGAAACTTCGGCGTCCTGCTGCGCGCCTACGCCTACATGCTGAGCCTCGGCGGCAGCGGCCTGCGCGAGGCGACCGACCACGCGGTGCTCAACGCCAACTACCTGCGCGTCCGGCTGCAGGAGGCCTTCGACATCCCCTACAACCGGATCTGCATGCACGAGGTGCTGCTCTCGGCCGAACGCCAGACCAAGACCCGCGGCGTCCGCGCGCTCGACTTCGCCAAGGGCCTGATCGACGCGGGCCACCACCCGCCGACGATCTACTTCCCGCTGATCGTGCACGAGGCGTTGATGATCGAGCCCACGGAGACCGAGTCCAAGACCACGCTCGACGCTTTCGTGACGGACCTGCTGCGGCTGGCGCAACTGGCCGAGACGCACCCGGAAGCCTTCGCCACGATGCCCGAGACGACCGCCATCTCGCGCGTGGACGAGACCCGCGCCGCGCGCGGCATGCAGCTCAAGGCGTTATGATACATCGCGCCTGAAGACGGTCTCGCAGTGCATCGACGCGGGTGGCGCGACGATGCTGCTGCGGTAGCGGCCGGCTTTCACGGGCGGCCCCGGTTGATCATCGCCGCCGCGACGCCGGCGCCGAAACCGTTGTCGATGTTGACGACCGTCACCCCCGAGGCGCAGCTCGTCAGCATGGCCAGCAGCGCGGCCAGTCCGCCGAAACTGGCGCCGTAGCCGACGCTCGTCGGCACCGCGATGACCGGCCGGTCCACCAGCCCCGCGACGACCGAGGGCAGAGCCCCCTCCATGCCGGCCACGACGACCAGCGCGCGCGCCGCGCGCAGCGCCTCCGTGCGGCGCAGCAGCCGGTGCAGCCCGGCCACCCCGACATCGTAGATCCGGTCGACCCGGCTCCCCAGGCGCTCGGCCGTGAGGGCGGCCTCCTCGGCGACGGGAATGTCCGTCGTGCCGGCGCAGACCACCGCCACGCGGCCCCGCCGGCGCGGCAGGGGCTTGATGTCACGGGTCACCATCCGCGCCACCGCGTGGTAGACGGCGCCGGACAGCGCAGCCAGGAGCGGCTCCGCGACCTCGGGCGGCACGCGCGTCGCGCAGCCGTTCTGCCCCGCGGCGTTGAGCCGCTCCAGAATCGCCGCGATCTGTTCCGGCGACTTGCCGGGGCCGTAGA
>CAYPJN010000188.1:0-5756 GCA_964411055.1 uncultured Lentisphaerales bacterium
CGCCGACTCAGACCTCCCAGTCGGAGTACCGGCTTCAGCCGAAGTCTGCGAGGGCCTGCAGGCCCGGGTAAACAGGGACAGGTCTTGTGCCGCGTGACGCATCTGCCTGCAACTGCCGTCCGCTTTACCATGCACCCCGTCTCACACCCTGTTCGTTTACCGTTTCGTACGGCCCCGGTATCGTGTAGAATCCCGGCATGTTTCGGAATGGATATGAGATCGGGCGCGTCTTCGGCGTGCCGATCCGGCTCGATGCCTCGCTGATAATTCTGGCGCTGATCTACGCGATTCAAACGCGCAGCCTGACCATCGGCGTGATCTTCACCGCTATGCTGATGGCCAGCGTGGCGCTGCACGAGCTGGGCCACACCTACACCGCGCTCAAGTTCGGCTGCCGCGTGCGGGACATCACGCTGATGCTCATCGGCGGGCGCGCCTCGCTGCTCGACATGCCGCGCGAGCCGTGGAAGGAGTTTGTCCTGGCCGCCTCGGGGCCGTTGGTCAGCGCCGTGCTCTGGCTGGGCGGCCGGCAGATCCTGATGGCCACCGGGGGACGAGGCTTGGTGTCGGTGATGCTTTTCTACCTTTCGATGGTCAATATGTGGCTCCTACTCTTCAACCTGCTGCCCGCCTTTCCGATGGACGGCGGGCGCATGCTGCGCGCCTTGCTGGCGCGGCGCATGGGGCGTCTACGCGCGACGTTCGTGGCGTCGCGCATTGGACGCCTGGCGGCGGTGCTGATGGGGCTCTGGGGCCTGTTCCACCATTTCGACATCTTCCTGATCCTGATAGCGGTCTATATCTACCAGGCCGCCGGCGCCGAGTACCTGATGGCGCAGTCCGAGGCCGGCGTGGCCGGCGGCTTCTTCGGCAGCGCCGCGCCGCCACCCGACGACCAGGTCATCATTTCACCCCCCCCCTACCGCCGCGGCCGCGATGTCGCGGACATCTTCAAGGATCACTGATTATGACCGCACGCAAATCCGACACCTCCACCCGTCCCGCACGCACACGCCGCGCCCCGCGCACATCCGGCCCCGCGCCGGTACGCCTCGGCATCATCGGCCTCGGCGGGCGCACCGAGGTGCTGCTCGTCTCGCTCTTCGCGATCGAGGGCGTCGAGACCGTCGCCGTCTGCGACGTGCGCGACGCGTCCATCGCCAAGATCCTAAGCATCTTTAAGCGGCACGGACGCAAGTCCCCGGACGCCGTGCGCGACTACCGCCGCCTGCTGGAACGGCCGGACATCGACGCCGTGCTGGTGCCGACCTCCTGGAACTCGCACCTGCCGATCGCCACCGAGGCGCTGCAGGCCGGCAAGTACGCCGGGATCGAGGTCGGCGGCGCCTCGTCGACCGACGAGCTCTGGCGCCTCGTGCGCGCTTCCGAGGCCACGGGCGTCTCCTGCATGATGCTCGAGAACTGCTGCTACGCGCGCAACGAGCTGCTGGTGATGAACCTGGTGCGGCAGGGGCTCTTCGGCGAGCTGATCCACTGCGCCGGCGGCTACGAGCACGACCTGAGCGAGTATGCCTGCATGGTCGAGCAGGGCTTCGAGCGCGCGATCCACAACCGCTTCCGCAACGGCGACCTCTACCCGACGCACCAGCTCGGGCCGATCGCCAAGATCCTCGACATCAACCGCGGCAACCGCTTCCTCAGCCTGACCTCCACCGCCTCGAAGTCGCGCGGCATGCAGCTCTCCGCGCAGCGCCACTACGGCGCGGGCACCCACTACGGCGACCTGCCCTTCAACATGGGCGACATCGTCACGACGGTGATCAAGTGCGCCAACGGAGAGACCATTACCCTGACGCATGGCATCGCCCTGCCGCGACCCTACTCGCGCAACGGGCGCGTGCAGGGCACCCGCGGCATCTGGCTGGAGGACGCCAACGGAATCTACATCCACGGCATGAGCCCAAGCGTCGAAGAGATCGACGTAGCCGGAAACCCCTACACGACGCACAAATGGGATCGGGTCGACTCCTTCTACGAAAAGTACGACCATCCCATCTGGCAGGCCTACCGCAAGCAGACTATCACGGGAGGCCATGGCGGCGTCGACAGCCTTGCGTTGCGCGCCTTCATTGATGCCGTGCGCGCGCGCGCAGAGACGCCGATCGACGCCTACGACGTGGCCGCCTGGATGAGCGTGACCTGCCTCTCCGAACAGTCGATTGCCATGGGCAGCCAGCCGGTGGCCTTCCCCGACTTCACCGACGGCAAATGGATCACCCGCGGCCGCGCCACCGCCGGCCCGTGGGCCCTGTAGTCGTAAACCACCGGGGCCGTCGGAAGCCCCGGCAACAGGAGCGACGCGTGCAGAAGAAGTTGCGTTTCGGCATTGTCGGCGCCGGCGGGCGCGGCATTCACGCCTTCGGAAAAATGATCGGCGCGCGTGCCGACGCGGAGGTCGTCGCGCTCTGCGACAACAACCGTCTGCGCATGGAGAAGGGCGCGGCGCTGCTCGGGATCAAACCGTCCTGCTATGCAACAATCGCGGAGATGGTGGCAAGCACCCGGCCCGAGGCCCTTGTTGTGACATCGCCCGACTTCTACCACGAGGCGCATGCCGTCGCGGCGCTCGACGCGGGTTTGCCCGTGCTGATCGACAAGCCGCTTGCCACGAGCGTCAAGGGCTGCCGCAACATCATCGCGGCGGCCGAGCGCGCCGGACTGCCGGTGATGATCGGCTTCAACCTGCGCCACCACGCGGTGCTCAAGAAGCTCAAGACGATCATCGCCGAGGGCCAGATCGGGCGTGTCTTTCTGATAGAGAACCGCGAGTTCTACGACGGCGGGCGCACCTACATGGCGCGTTGGAACCGCGACTACGCCTTCTGCGGCGGTCTCTGGATCCACAAGGGCAGCCACGACTTCGACGTCTTCCAGTGGCTGCTCGACTTCCCGCGGCCGGTCAAGGTCGCCTCCTTCGCCGGCATCTCGGCCCTCAACATGGAGAACCTGCCGTTCTCCGTCGAGCCCGGCAAGCCGGTCGGCCCGACCTGCCACGCGTGCGCGTACCGCCGGCAGTGCCGCGACGCCAACGATTTGGGCAGCGAGCTGGACCGCTGGAGCGACGAGGCCGCGAAACTCGACGGCTACCACAAGGATCTCTGCATCTACGCCTCGGACAAGAGCGTGCACGACAACGGCATGGCCATCGTCGAGTACGACAACGGCGCACGCGCCAGCCACATGGAGTGCTTCGTCACGCCGGTCACCGACCGCCGCTATACCGTGGTGGGTACCCGCGGCCAGGCCGAGGCGAGCCTGCACGACCACGTGATCACGGTGCAGCCGCGCTGGAGCCGGGACACCGTCACCTACCGGATCGCGCCCGAGACCGGCGGGCACGGCGGCGCCGATCCGCAACTGCTCGACACCTTCATACGCGTGCTGCGCGGCGAGCTGCCGAACCCCTCGACCACGCTACATGGCATGCTCTCGACGGCCGTCGGCCAGGCCGCGGAGCTAGCCCGCCGCGAGAACCGCGTGGTCATGGTCGAAGAACTGCTGCAGTCCTAGCCGAGGCGCGCCCCGCTGCCGGGCGTCAGGGCGTCTTGACGCGCGCCTTGAGGCCGTCGATATAGATCTGGTAGCGCTTCTTCTCGTGGCGGCGCACGAGTTCGAGCAGGTCGTCGGCATAGCCGGCCGCCTTGGCGTAGTCGCCGATGGCGCAGGCGCTGCGGACGAGATCCTCGACCATCTCCCGGCGCTTAGGGAAGTTGCCCGGCTTGCCGCGGATGTAGCCGTAGGCCTCCTCGTAGATGCGGGTGGCGTCGGCATACGCCTCCGCCTCGTAGGCCAACCGGCCGAGGATGTAGAGAAGCTGATGGCTCTCGCGGTTCTCGGGCTTGGCGATGAGCTTGAGCGTCGCCGCGGCGGTCGTCTTCGCGCGAGCGGTGTCGCCCGACTGCCAGGCGAGCTCGGCGATGGAGATGTTGAAGGGGATGACCTCGCGCGGGCGGTTGGTGGGGATCGCGGCGACGATCGTCTCGTAGGCCTTGATCGCCAGCTTCAGTTCCTCGGGATCCGGCGTGTCGTAGTAGCGCGCGGCGGCCTGACGGTGCAGTTCCGCCCGGAGGCCGAGATAGGCCTGGCGCGTCCGATCGTCGAGCTCCTTTGGAGCCTTGTCCAACACGTCGAGCGCCCGGCCGAACGCCCGGCGTCGGATCAGCTCGCGTACATAGTCGCTGAACGGGCCGGAGGAACCGTGGATGTGGTCCTGGAAGGTCTTGTCGGCCAGGAAGGTGTCATAGGCCTTGCAGAGCGCGTCCAGCGGCCGCTCCCGGATGTTGGCCGAGAGGCGCCATTGCCAGACCGAGGCTTTCATCTGCAGGTCGTTGCCGGCGAAGGCCAGTGCCTTGTCGGCATAGGCGTCGAGCTCCGCCCAGTTGTTGCGCTGGGCGGCGCGCCGGCAGAGGGCGATCTTCTGCGCGGGTGTCAGGGCGGCAACGGCGAAGGCCTGGTCGACATAGGTCTTCACCTTAACTTCGTCCGCCAGCGCGAGGTCGTCGAGGTAGAAGGCGTACTGCAGCAGCATTTCGGCCTTGGCATTTTCCGACAGTTTGGCGATCGCCTCCTCGTAAATCGCCATCGTATGTCTGCGGCCGAAGATCTTCTTCTCGCCGAGCGCCTTTGTCAGGTAGGCGTAGGTCTGCGAAATGTTGCGCCATTGGCCCCTGCCGGGCTTGGCTGCGCTCTCCAGCAGGCTGCGGGCCGCGGCGGCGGCGTTGTCGAGCTGGTTGCTCGTCACACACGATTCGAACCTGTTCCTGGCATCGGCGTAGGCCATGCCGTTGGTCACGGCGGCGGCCTCGGCCGCGGCCTTGGCGCGTGCCTCGGCCGCCTTGGCTTCCGCTTTCGCGCGGGCCTCGGCCGTGGCTTTGGCGGCGGCGTCCGCCTGCGGATCGGCGGCCTGCAGCAGCAGGGCGGGCGCGAGGGCAATCAGGAACATACGGAAAAATTTGCAGCGCATGGCGGACTCCTTATTTTGCGAAGAACCCGGCGGCCAGGTAGTCGCCGTAGGCCTGTTCGAGGTCGTAACCGAAGTTGAAGAGCTTGTCCGACGCCTCGGCGTAGAAGGCGGCCTGTTCCGCCGGCGTCAGGGTCCCGAAACGGGCCAGCGTCGCTCCCAGGCCGTCACGCTCGCGGATGGCGTCTTCGAGCCATGCACGGCGGAAGCCGAAGTCCTCGTTGACGTTCTTGAAGCTCTGCGGCAGCTTGCCGAGCGTCTCGGCATAGAAGGGTTCCGTGCGCTCGGCTGTCCTGGCGGGATTGACGGCCGTGCTCGACGCCAGGTTCTTGTAGCGCGTCCAGGCCTGGCGCAGGACCGTCAGGCGGATGTCGCGTTTCTGCTCGTCGGTAAAGTCGGGAAAGCGGATGTAGCCGGCCGAGTTGGCCGCATGCACCACTCCGCCCCAGGTCTGCCCACCCGACGCCGCCCAGCGGATCACGGAGAGGCGCCAGAAGTTGTCGCGCTTGGCCGGGTCGAGCGGCAGACGGTCGAAGAGCGGCTCCCAGGGAATGAAGATGCGGATGAGGTTGCCGTTCTCCAGCGTCCGCGACTCGATGCGGATGTATGGCTTGATGCCGCGGAAGGACCGGTCTTCCATGAGCCACGGGTATACGCCTTCCAGCATGGGTTCAGTCGCCTTGCACATGAACTGGTAGTAGTGCTCGACCCGGCTGGTGTCGGCGTCGCCGGGGGCGAAGAAAAACGAGATTCGCGGTGTCAGTGCCGGGATGCT
>CAYPJN010000189.1:0-5753 GCA_964411055.1 uncultured Lentisphaerales bacterium
ACTCTGCACGCCTTGGTCGCTGATTCCGTCTGTTGTCGACGCGGTCGGCACACGCACGCCGGGTTGCTGCTGGGCGTGCTCGTCGGCGGGGCGCTGTTGCTGCAGGAGGCGGCCGGAGCCGCCGCGAGCGCGGCCGACGCGCGCTTCCGCGACATGGGCAACGGCACCGTGACCGACCTGGAGACCGGACTAGTCTGGCTGCGGCAGGCCGACGCGCTGGGAACCAACACCTGGGAGGAGGCCGTGGCGGCCTGCGCGCGGCTGGCAGCCGGCGGCGTGGACGGACTGGCGGACCGCTCCACGGCGGGCGATTGGCGGCTGCCGACGGCGCACGAGCTCCTGACGCTGACCAAGGCCGGGCTTATCGGCGGGAGCCTCTCCACCAACCATCCCTTCGCCGGCCTGTCCGCCCCGCGTCAGAAGCGCAACTTCTGGTCGCAGACCGAGGGTTTTCACGACGCTTCCCAGGCATTCCAGGTGCATCTGCGTGGTGCGGGCGGCGCCGAGCCGGCCGCCAAGCAGTGCTACAACCTGGCCTGGCCTGTGAAAGGACGCTGCAAGCGCCTGCCCCGGCACGAGGGGCGTGTTCCCGACCTGTCCGCCACCTTTGCGCGCCTGACCGCGTCGGAGAAGCAGCGCGCGGAGATCAACTCGCTCTATGATGTGACCGGCCTGCGGCTGAAACGGGAATTCGTTACCGTCGAAACCAAGGCCTTTCTCGAACGTCCGGAGGGCTTTCCCGACTATCCTCTGGGCGACTTCACCGTCGCCCGGAAGGCCTCCGAGCTCTCCATCCAGATCCTGCCCGACATGCAACCGCAGTATTTTCCCGAGGGCGAGGCGTATCAGGCGGGCTGGGCCAACTGGGCGGCGGTCACCCGCAGCAGCGACAACCGCTTCGTCATGGGGGCGGGCGACCACCGCGGCAAGGGATCCCAGATCAACCTCTACGTCTTTAATCCCCACAAGGGGCGGCCGGGCCGCCTGGAGCGGGTCGTAAACCTCACCCAGATCCTCGGCTGGACCACCAACACCTATTCCGACGGCAAGCTGCACGGGCACCTGGATGTGCTGCCCGACGGCACCGTCTGGGGCGCCACCCACCACGGTCCGTATCCCACCGAGGAGTGGCACGCCGCCGGCTACCGCGGTTCCTGGCTCTTCAGTGTCAACATCAACACCGGCGTAGGAACCAACTGGGGCGTGCCGCTGATCGGCCAGAGCCTGCCCAACCACCGCCTCGATACGCGGCGCGGCATCTTCTTCGCCAACGGGCAGTTGGCGACCACCGTGCTCTGCTACGACATCAACACACACCGCGTGCGCTATGCCGGCTCGCCGCCCAACGGCTGGCGATGGGGCGACCGGGCAACCTTCCTCGATCCCGACACGGGCTACTTTTGGAGCGCCGAGATCAGCGAGCGCCCCTATCGCTTCATCAGCTACGATCCCGAGCTCAACCGCTTCAAGCGGCACGATGTGGAGCTGCCGGTCTATCCCGGCCAGAAGGAGCAGAAGGCGCATGGCGCCTGGGCGGCGGGGCCCGACCGCGAGGGGCGCTTTTATACCGACTACGGCGGAGTCTTCGTCCGTTTCCTCCCCGACTGGGAGAAGGGACCGCAGATCGAGGTGCTCGGTGTGACGGGCCGGCCTGAAGCCTTCCCCGTGCTGCAGATGGCCATGTCGCCGGACCGGCGCTTTGTCTACTGGGTTCCGCGCGAGAGCGGCACGATGATCGTCAACCAGTACGAGATCGCCACCGGCAAGCTGAAGATCCTCGGGTTCTTCGAGGCCCCCGTGAAGGAGCAGTATGGCCTCTCCTTCGGCGACGGGGTCTGGGGCATGAACATCTCGGACGACGGCTCGTTCCTGGTCATTCTCGACAACGGCGGTTTCGGCAAGCGCTTCTGGGGCCACCCCGTGCTGTTCGTGCTCGCCATCCCGCGTAGCGAGCGCTAGCTTCCCAGCATGCGGATCAGCGTCGCCGCGTCCTGCTGAAACTGGGTCAGGCTGTCGTCCTTGAAGAATTCCAGCAGCGCCCAGCGTTGCGTCAGCCCCTCGGGCAGCGGCGCCATGGCGGCCTCCTCCAGAAAAACGCCCCAGTCGCTTATGCCGGAGGCCAGAGGTTCCCGGCTACCGTCGGGCGCCCATTGGTAAACATGCAGGTTCGCGAGATAGGGGCGCAGCCGGCGCAGCGCGTCGAGTTGTTCCGTGTGCGTCCAGCCGACGGGTGGCTGCCAGTAGCTGCGGAGTTCTACGTCGGCTGTGGACTGCAGGAAGTCCAGGGCGGAGCCGGTCGTATCGGTCAGCGTGCCGCCGTGAAACTCGAAGGCGACGATGAGTCCCGACGCGCGCGCCATCCGGCCGATGCGCAGGCTCTCCGCGATGATTCGCCGCCGGTCGGCCGGCGTGGTCATGGCCGAGCCCTGCTCGCCGGCCCAAACGCGGATGAGCGGCGCCTGCAGCGCGGCGGCGGTTTCGAGAACCCGCGCGAAGGCGACCTGCCGTGACTCGTCGCGACCGACGCGGTAGTAGGAGCCGTAGGCGGCCACCTGCAGTCCGGCATCGCGGGTGCGTGCCGCCACCTCGCGGGCCACGGCCAGGTCGCCGTGGGGTACATGGATGTCGCCGCCCCACTCGATGCCCTTGAGCCCCGCGCGCGCGCACGCCGCGATCAATTCCGCCGGCGTCCGGCCGCGGAAGGAGATGGAAACCAGTCCCGGGAGCAAGCTCATGGCAGTTCAGCAAGTACGGTAATTGACCCCGTCACGCGCAGAAGGTAGACTTCCGCACATGAAAAAGAAAGCCCTATTTCTCCTCGGGGCTGATGCGTTCCGCCGCATCTACGGACCGCGGCAGATGGAGGCGCTCCGGGATCTGGTGGAGATACTCGATCCGCTTCCCGGCGCGGCGCCGGTGCCGCCCGGTCCGGACGTGCTGGCCGGGGTGCAGTTGCTCTTCGGGGGCTGGGGCACGCCGGCGCTGACGGCCGCGCTGCTGGATCAGATGCCGCGTCTGGAAGCGGTCTTCTATGGCGCCGGCTCGATCCGTGCCGTGACGACCGAGGCCTTCTGGGCGCGTAAGATTCCGATCACCAGCAGTTACGCGGCCAACGCGGTGCCCGTGGCCGAGTTCGCGGAGGCGCAGATCATCCTGGCGCTCAAGCGGGCCTGGAGCCTCGCCGCCGCCGCCCGAGCCACCCGCAACCATACGCACGAGGGGATCGCCGGCGCCTACGGCTCGACCGTCGGCATTGTCTCGCTCGGCATGATCGGCCAGTTGCTGGCCCGGCGTCTGCAATCGCACGACCTGCGCGTCCTGGCCTACGATCCCTTCTACACGCAGGAGCAGGCCGACGCGCTCAAGCTCCAGGTACACCTGTGCAGTCTGGAGACGCTCTTTGCCGAGAGCGAGGTGGTGTCCATCCACACCCCGTCGCTCCCATCCACGCGCGGCATTATCACGCGCCAATTGCTGGCCTCGCTCAAGCCCCACGCAGCATTTATCAACACGGCCCGCGGCGCCGTGGTCGACGAGCCGGGGTTGATCGAAGTGCTCCGGCAGCGGCCTGATCTGACGGCGCTGCTCGACGTGACCGATCCCGAACCGCCCGCGCCCGGGTCGCCGCTCTATACGCTGCCCAATGTCTTTCTCACACCGCATATTGCCGGCTCGCTCGCCGGCGAGTGCGCCCGCATGGGTGAACTCGCCGTCGGGGAGTGCCGCCGCTTCCTGGCGGGCGAACCCCTGCGTTGGGCGATCCCGCGCGAACAGGCGGAACACATGGCCTGAGCCTCGGGCCAGAAGCACTTAAGGAACGACACGCATGATCTGCCAGCAGTTGATCCAACTTCCCGACGACACGCTCCAGCCCCCCGGGCAGTGGCGTCCCTATCCCCGATGCGCCGAGCGCGCGGGGTGGGAATCGTTGCCAGAGGCCACGCGCGCGGCATGCATTGCGGCCGGGGAGCGGTGGCTCGGCGAGCCGTGGCCTCCGCTTCCCGCGACCGAAATACTCGCCTTTCGGCGCGATGGCAACCGGCGGCGGTACGAGACCCCCTATTTTGCGCGCCGCTATGCGCTGGTCGCACTGGTGCTGGCCGAGTGCTGCGAGGGGCGAGGACGCTTCATTGATGAGATCGTCAACGGCCTCTGGTGCCTCTGCGAAGAGACCTCCTGGTGCCTCCCGGCCCACATCGGGGGTCCGGCGGAGCACGCCGGCCTGCCCGATCCGCTGGCCCCGGTCGTCGACCTCTTCGCCGCGGAGAGCGGCAGTCTGGTCGCCTGGACACTCTACCTGCTGGGCGACGAACTGGGCGCCGTCTCGGCGCTGCTGCCCGCGCGGCTGCGGCGCGAGATCGAACAGCGGATCATCGAGTCCGCGCTGGCGCACGACGACTACTGGTGGATGGGTCTCGACGATCCCGGGCGGATGCTCAACAACTGGACGCCGTGGATCGTATCCAACTGGCTCGCCTGCGCCCTGCTGGCCGACGAGCAAGCCGGGCGGCGGACAGCCGCGGTCTACAAGGCGGCGGGCTGCCTGGACCGATTCCTGGCGCGGATGCCCACCGACGGCGGTTGCGACGAGGGTCCCTCCTACTGGGGGCGCGCCGCCGCCTCGGTGCTCGACGCGCTGGAGATACTCAAGAGCGCCTCGCGGGGCGTGCTGGACTTCTACGGTGATCCGCTCATCCGGGAGCTGGGCCGGTACATGGTCGCGGTGCATATCGCCGACACCTGGTTCGTCAACTTTGCCGACGCCAGCGCCCGGTTCACACCGCCCGCGCATTCCGTCTACGGCTACGGTGTCCGCACGGGCGACAACGACCTCATGCAACTGGGCGCCTACCTCTGTCAGCAGGCGCAGGCGGGGACGCGCGGCGGTGACGACTCCGACCGCGATCGCACCTGGCGTCTGGGACTGCGGGCGGCTGGCGGCCAGGCGGGCGCCGCCGTCGATTTCGGCAGCGATCTCAACCGCGCCCTGCAGGCGCTATTCCGCTTTTCGATCACGCTGGCGGTCGAGACACCGCCTCCCATGATCCGCGACGCCTGGCTGCCCGACACGCAGGTGGTGACCGCGCGCGATCGCGCCGGATCGGCGGAGGGCTGGTTTGTCGCCGCCAAGGGCGGCCACAATGCCGAGAGCCACAACCACAACGATATCGGTGGTTTCATCGTCTACCATGACGGCGCGCCGATGATCGTTGATGCCGGGGTAGGGGAGTACACGCGCCAGACGTTCAGTCCGGAACGCTACAAGATCTGGACGATGCGCTCGTCGTTCCACTCGCTGCTGCCGGTGCTGGACGGTGTCGAGCAGTTGGCGGGCGCGGCGTACCGCGCCCGGGACGTGGCGTACGAGGCGGACGACGCGCGGATGCGCTTCACGTTCGACCTGCTGGATACCTATCCGCCCGAGGCCCGGATCGGGCAGTGGCGGCGGGAGATCGAACTGGTGCGCGGCGACCGTGTCACCGTGACGGATCACTACACGCTGACCGCCGATGTCGGCGAGATTGCCATGGTTCTGCTGACCCCCTCGGCGCCGTCGCTGGAAGCGGGCGGCCGCGTGCGCCTGGAGTCACGGATGCTGCCCGGCGCCGTGGCCTCGGCCGATGGCATGATCACCGTCGAGGCGGAGGGCGTGGACATTACGCTCGGCGAGATCCCCCTCGACGACACACGGCTCTCGCCGGTGTGGGGCAAGCGGCTGCACACCATCCGGCTGGTGCTGCACCGGCCGGCGC
>CAYPJN010000190.1:0-5723 GCA_964411055.1 uncultured Lentisphaerales bacterium
GCTGGCCGGTGATGTCCCCGGAGTGGAGCACCCGGCGGCGGCTGTGTCCGCCCTCGCGCCCGAGATCGTAGCCGCTGCCGCTCTCCGCGGCGGCGTTGAAGCGCACGCCGAAGCGCTCGAGCTCGCGGATGCGCGCCGGGGCGTCCTCCACGATGCGCCGCACGACCGCCTCGTCGCAAAGCCCCGCGCCCGCGTCGAGCGTGTCGGCCACATGCTGTTCGAAGCTGTCGCCGGGCTCCATGACGCACGCAATGCCGCCCTGCGCGTAGTTGCTGCTGCTCTCCGCCGAGTTCTTCTTGGTGATCAGCAGCACGCTGCCGTGCGGCGCCAGGTGGATGGCGCTCATCAGTCCGGCGATGCCGCTGCCGGCCACCAGGTAGTCGCAGTCGATAGTCCGCATCATGCCTTTCTTGACACCCGTGCCATTTGCGAGGATATTACCATCTGCCGCCTGAGGTGGCTAGGGTTGATCGTCTTCGTCCAGGAGTCTTCCGCTGACATGATTCGTGCTAAAGTGATTGGCGCCACCGGATACGGTGGCATCGGCATCGTCGAGCTGCTGCTGCAACACCCCGGAGTCGAGCTCGTCGCGCTCGTCGCGCGCGAGGAGGTCGGGCGGACAATCGACGAGATCTATCCGCACCTGGCGGGCTTCTGCCGACTGCCGGTGCTGGCCGCCGACGATCCGCGGTCCCGGGTTCCCGCCGACGTGGTCTTCTGCGCCACCCCCGACGGCGTCGGCATGGCGCTGGCGCCGGAAATCCTGGCGGGCGGCGCGCGGCTGATCGACTACAGCGGCGATTTCCGCTTCACGACGCCCGAGGCCTACCGCGACTACGCCACGCGCATCGGCCGCGATCCCGTCCATGCCTCCCCCGGCCTGCTGGGTCAGAACGTCTATGGCCTGGTCGAGCTGCACCGCGAGGCCATCCGCGCCGCGAGCCTCGTCGGCAATCCCGGCTGCTTCGCGGTCAGTTGCATCCTGGGCCTCGCGCCCGCCCTGCAGGGCGGCCTGATCGAGCCCGTCGGCCCCATCTGCGACTGCAAGACCGGCGTTTCCGGCGCGGGCAAGAAGCTCAACGCCCAGTTCCACTACCCCGCGCGCTACGAGCAGATGAACGCCTACCGCCTCTCCGGCCACCAGCACGTCTGCGAGGTCGAGCGCGAACTGGGCCTGCTGGCGGGCCGCGAGGTGCGCGTCACCTTCACCGCGCAGGTCGTTCCCGTCTGCCGCGGCATCCTCTCCACGCTCTACGGCACGCTGACCCGCCCCTGCACGGAGGAGGAAATGCTTGCGCACTACCGCGGTTTTTACAAAAATAGCCCCTTTGTACGGGTCTATGGCAGCCAGAAGGCGATCGGCACGATGCACGTACGCGGCACCAATTTCTGCAATCTGACCGTCAGTGTGGATGCGCGCTGCAACCGTCTGCGGATCGTATCGCACATCGACAACCTCATGAAGGGCCAGGCGGGCTCGGCGCTGCAGAACATGAACACGATGTTCGGTATCCCCGAAACCACCGGACTCCTGCGTCCCGCGAGCTACCCCTGATATGGCTACTCAAGGTAAGAAGATTTCCAAGCCGGCCCGTCAGCAGCCGTCGGCACCGCGCCCACGTCCCGGACTAGGGCGCGGACTGGGAGCACTGCTGGGAGCGTCCGCCGAGGAGGAACCGCCCGCCGCTGCCGTGAAGGCGGACACGGCGCCGGAGCCCGAGCCCGCAGCGCCGACAACCGCACCGCAGGATGTGCCGCCAGGCTCGGGCAGCATCTTTCAAGTCGCGGTCGGCCAGATCGAGCGCTCGCCATGGCAGCCGCGCCATGTGTTCGAGGCCACCGCCCTGCAGGAACTGGCCGACTCGATCAAGGCTCACGGCGTCATCCAGCCGCTCCTCTGCCGCCGTGCGCCGGGCGGCGACACGAGCTACGAGCTGATCGCCGGCGAACGGCGCCTGCGCGCGGCCATCGATGTCGGCCTCGCCGAGGTGCCGGTGATCCTGGTCGACGCCCCCGACCGCGAAGCGGCCGAGATGGCCATCATCGAGAACATACAACGCGAGGATCTGAACGTCATCGAGGAGGCCGAAGGCTACCGCTCCCTGGCGGAACATTTCGGGCTTACCCAGCAGGAGGTCGCCGACCGCGTCGGCAAGGGCCGCGCCAGCGTCGCCAACGCGCTGCGCCTGCTGGAACTCCCCGACGAGGTAAAGCAGCTCCTCGCCACCGGCATGCTTTCGGCGGGCCATGCCAAGGTTCTGCTGTCTCTGCCCGACGAGAAGGAGCAGACCCTCCTGGCCCGGCGCTGTGTAACCGAGGGTCAGACCGTCCGCGCCCTGGAGCGTCTCATCCAGCGCCGCCAGGCCGAGAAACTCGAGTCAACCACGAAGCAGTCCGACATCCCCGAAAGCCATCTGCGCTACCTTCTCGAACGCCTCCACGCGCGGCTGGAGACCCAGATCCGGCTGCAGCCGACCGTCACCCACGCCAACGGCAAGCGCTCCAAGGGCTGCATCGAGATCGACTTCTTCGACAATGCGGACCTCGACCGCCTGCTGGGACTCATCGGCGTGCAGGTGGAGTAGGGCGGGACCGCCCGCGGGCCCTGCGGCACGCATGTTGGATTTCCGGACAATCCGTTCCGAGAGGCCTCCGGCGGCCGGCAGGTCTCCGTTGAATCAGGTGATTGAAAGCACTTTGTCGCGAGCCTTGTCGCGAGCGTTGTCGACCACTTTGACGGCCTGCCTCGGGTTGACGGGCTTTCTGCTCCTTGCCGCGGGCGCCGGCTGCCGGCCGGCCGCCGCTCCCGCCGCGGCGCCGCCGGACGACGTGCGTGTGCCCCGCGTGCAGGCGCCGGCCGGTCTCGGTTCCAACGCCCTCGCGCACGTGGCGGGGCTTGTGGCCCTCGGCCCGCGCGATGCGGGCACGCCGGGTGCCGCCCGCGCCGCCGACTGGATCGCGGATGCGCTGCGCACAGCCGGAATCGAGGTTGTCCGCGACACCTTCGAGGACGACACGCCCGCCGGCCGCCGGACCTTTCACAATGTCCTCGGCCGCCTGCCCGGCGAACACAAGGGCCGTCTGCTCCTGCTATCGCATATCGACACCAAGGCCGGCATCGCGCCGGACTTCATCGGCGCGAACGACGGCGGTTCGTCCACGGGTTTGCTGCTCGCCCTGGCGGAGTGGCTCGCCCGGCAGCCGCGGCGCCTCGGGATCGACTTCGCCTTCCTGGATGGCGAGGAGTGTCTTTACAGCTACCAGGAGAACGACGGGTTGCACGGCAGCCGCCGCCTGGCGCGGCAGATGCGGCAACAGGGCGCGCCGCTGCGTGCCGTCATCCTGCTCGACATGATCGGCGACCAGGATCTGCGTTTTACCGTACCACGCAACAGCAGCTCCGAACTCAAGCTGTTGCTGCTCGACGCCACGATGGCCCAGGCATGCCGCGACCGCGTCGTCCTGCTCGACCACGATATACTTGACGATCACCAACCCTTTCTCGATTATGGCTTTCCGGCCATCGATCTGATAGATTTCCACTACGGTACACGTCCTGGCGCCAACGACATCTGGCACACGCCCGGCGACACGCTCGACAAGCTCTCGGCCGACAGTCTGCAGATGGTGGGCGCCGTGACGCTCGAAATGCTGCGGCGCATCGAGGATCAGGAGCCGCGTGCGCGTAACGCGCCGTAACGCGGCGTCGGCCAGGGTGGCGGAAAGTGAATGAACATTTCCGTTCCATGCATCGTTTATCTGGTTAACCGATAAGAAAGGGTTGTGATCATGAAGCGTCGATTCTTGTCCTCAGGTTTGAATTTTGGGCTGCTGTGCCTGTGCATGGCGCTCGTCATGGCCGGCGGATGCCGCCGGGCCGACCGTACGTCCCGGAGCGGTGGTGCTTCGCCAACCGCGGCGGAAGCTCCCGCGGCGGCGGCCGTGGACGTCAAATCGGCCGCGGAGGCGGCGCCGGTCGTTCCGGAGCCCGCTGCGCTTGAGCAGCGCGCGCGCGCCAGCCTGGAGCGCGGACTGGACTTCCTGATCGCGCAGCAGCAGACCAACGGCGTCTGGTCCAATCCCCAGTTTCCCGCCCTTAGCGCCCTGCCGCTCTGGGCGCTGGCCATCGCGCAACGCGCGCCGGACGCCGCGGCCATCGAGCGCGCCGCGGCCTACGTGGCCGGTTGCGCCCAGCCCGACGGCGGCATCTATGTAAGCGTCCCCGGACGCCGCGGCGGCGCGCTCGGCACCTACAATACCGCCATCTGCATGACGGCGCTGCACGCGCTCGGACGTCCCGATAACGTGCGGCTCATCCAGCAGGCGCGCGGCTATGTCGCCGAGACCCAGTTGCTGGGCGACGACGAGTACCGCGGCGGCTTCGGCTACGAGAAGAGCAGCGGGCAGCCGTATGCCGACCTGAACAACACGGCCTGGGCGCTCTCCGCCATGCGCGCGACGCAGGACGTGGAAGAGTCGCGGCCGGCCGGCGAGGCGCGGGTCGACGTCAACTGGAACGCTGCGCTGGCGTTTGTAGGCAAGATGCAGCTCGACACCAACACCGCCAACGCCACGGATGCCGGCGGCTTCATGTACAAGCCCGAGGATCCGAACAAGGCGGGTGTGGCGACCAACGCCGCCGGCCGCCCCTATCTGCGCTCCTTCGGCAGCATCACCTACTCGGGCCTGCTTTCGCTGATCTATGCGCAGGTGGCGCGGGACGATCCGCGCGTTGTCTCTGCCGTGGACTATGCTCGCCGCCACTGGACGGTCGACGAAAACCCCGGCATGGGGCAGCAGGGCCTCTATTACTATTACACGATCATGGCGCGCTCGCTCGCGACGACGGGCCTCAAGGAACTGCCGGCTCTCGCTGACGGCCAGCCGGTGCGGTGGCGCGACGAGCTGATGGAGCGGATCATATCCCTGCAGCAGGCCGACGGGAGCTGGGCCAACACCAACAATCGCTTCTGGGAAAACGACCCGGTGCTGGCCACTTCCTACTCTCTCCTGGCCCTCGAATTCGCGCTCGGCCTCGCCCACTAGGCTGACGATGCCAAGCATGAAACTGCTGGTCGCCACCCGCAACCGTCACAAGCTCGACGAGATCCGGGCGATCCTGTCATTGCCCGGGATCGAGCTGGTAGGCGCGGACGCTCACGCACAGCCGCTGCCCGAGGTGATCGAGGATGCCGCCACCTTCGAGGGCAACGCCATCAAGAAGGCGCGCACGCTCTGCGACGCCAGCGGACTCTGGACGCTGGCGGACGATTCGGGGCTCGAGGTCGACGTCCTCGGGGGTGCGCCGGGCGTTTTCTCGGCGCGCTATGCGGGGGAGGGCGCGGGCGACTCCGCCAACAACGCCAGGCTGCTGCGGGAACTGGAGGGCTTGGATGACCGACGGGCGCGCTTCCGCTGCGTGCTGGCCCTGGCGGCGCCGGACGGGCGCGTCTGGACGGTCGAGGGTCGCTGCGAGGGACGCATCGCCCGCGCGCCGAGCGGCGCGGGGGGCTTCGGCTACGACCCGCTCTTCCATCCGGATGGCGGAACTTGCAGCTTCGCCGAACTGCCCCCCGGCGAGAAGAACCGCATCTCGCACCGCGCGCGCGCGCTGGCCGCCGCCGTCCTTGAGTGGCACGCGCTGATCCCTGACCCCTGACCCCTGAACCGTAATCGGCTAGCCACAGGGGGGCGCGGGAAGCGCATGCTGAGAGGGCTGGACG